>SYLI01000012.1 GCA_005809105.1 Verrucomicrobiales bacterium
ATGATCACGCGTCAACATGGTATGATCACGCGTCAACCGGCTGCGCCGGGGGCATTAACAGGTCGATCCGGAGACGATCAGGGTCGGATCGCGCTCAAGACAGACATTCTGGTGGGCGCCACCATGTTGATGGCTCACCGCAGGTGCCCCCCGCAGGGGATGTTGCCGTGCGCAGCACCGCAGGCGCGCATAAAGGTTGAATCCAAAGGGAAAATCTGGTAGGGTTGGGCCTTAAGCATACCCCAAAGATGGAGGGTGCCATGCGAGTGCGCACCAAGTGCTGGAGTAGGCGAAGGAACACGCCGACGCCAGCAAAGGGAAACCGGAGAGGGTGTATGGTCGACAAGGCAGGAAGAGCGTTTCTACCAATCTTGGTGGCGTGCTTGGGCGCGTTGGCCGCTGCGTGTGCGAGTGCGTCCTCGCGTCCGGCTGTGGTGGTGGTTGAGGACACGTCGCCGCTCGTGGAGGCCGACCGGCTGTTGCTGCTCGCGGGCAATGGCACTGAAATCCCCGTGGACGCGCCGGATTGGACGCAGGCGCGGTACTTTCACGAAACCAACCGGGGCAGGCCCTACACCGGCAGGATTGAATCGAGCTATACCAATGGCGCGAAACGGCTGCGCGCCTCGGTTCGCGATGGCAGGCTCGAGGGACAGGGGTTTGTCTGGCACGAGAATGGCAAGCCCATGCTGGAGCTGAGCTACAGCAGTGGCAATGTGGTGGGGCGCAAGGAGTGGAAGGACGACGGGATGCTGGTTTCCACCTTTCCCGATACCGCGCCGCCCACGCTGCCGCCTCCGACGGGCACCACCAATGAGATTCCCGCAGGGGCGGTGGATTTTGCTACCATTGAGAAGCGCGGCAACCTCCTCTATGAAATCACGGAGATGATCGTGCCCTTCACCGGCATCACGGTGGAGAAACATCCCAAGGGCAGAGTCGCCCGCATCCAGCGGTTTAAGGAGGGAATGCGCGAAGGGCTGACGCAGGAATGGCATTCCAACGGTCAACTGCGCTTTCAGGCGGTCTATCACGAGGACAATCCCGACGGTGTGGTGAGCTGCTGGTATCCCAACGGCAGGAAGGAGTACGAGAACACGTGGACGGGGGGGTTCCCCGAATTGCGCGTCACCTTTGCCCCCGATGGCACCGAGAGCGGGCGGGTGGACAAGGACGGCAACGGCCGGTTGGTGCGATTCTACTATCCCAGCGGCAAGCGCAAGGCCGAGGAGGAGTACAAGGACAACCCCCTGGCCCCGGTGAAGGAAACGTGGTGGTACGAGGATGGCACGCTGCAGGATCCGCCCGCACCGCCGCTCACTCCGCCCACGCTGCCGCCTTCCTCAAGGGAGCCTTTGCGCGAGCCGCGACTTGCAGGACGCGCCAGTGGGCGTTAAGCTCCCTGATATGAAGAAGGGGCTTCTCTTCGCGGCATTGCTGGCCGCGCTGGCGGGTGTGGCGGCGGTTTCATGGGAGGCCCAAAGTTGGCGCGGCACGGTTGAACTGGTGGACGCCGACACGCTTCATCGCCGCTTGCGTCAGGATCCACTGCGGCTTGAACACGCCTTTATCCGCGGCCATGACCTGCACCTGCGCATTCGCTACGAGGGCGGTGCGCAACCCCACGAATTTCGCCTGCTGGCACGGCGCGAGCCCAAGGTCATCATCTGGCGCGACAAGCACCCGGTGCCGCCACCCCGGCCGCACGTGCTCTATCTCTCGCACCACGCGAATGGCGAACGCTCACACACGCCATTGGAGGCTGAGCTGGTGTTCGACCTGCGCCCACTGCGCCAGGACTGGCCCGGCCCCATTCCACTGCGGCTTGGTTCGCCGCATCTCAAGGAAGGCGCGGGCTTTGAATTGATTCTCAAGTAGGCAGCGGCACGACTCGGAATACCGGCACGGGTGGTGCCTGCTCCGCCAACAGCCACCGCAGCGCCACGCAGCCTTCCCGGTGGCCGCCCGTGTCCAGCCAGTTGGGCGTGCCCGGAGGGCGATGCGCCACAACGATGCGGAAGGAGCCGTCGGGTTCCGGACGCAACCGGGTGTGATTGAGGCTCACCTGCTGCCGCCGATACTCGCGCGATTCGAGCCACCGGCTCCAAAGCTGCGCCGACCAATAGCGGGCGGCGGGCGCCCGGGCCGTGATTTCAAGCGCCTGATTTTCCTCCAGCCGGTACCAGCCGCCGACATACCGGTTGTCCGGCGTGGGAAACAGGCTGGCCAGCCCGGCCGCATCGCTCTCCACCGAAATGGCGTTGGGTCGGGCCATCCACGCGGAGGTTGCCGTGGCCGTGTTGTCCAGCGTGCGTTCCACCGCCTCGCCCAGTGCGCGAAGGCGCCACGCCACCTCTTTGGGGGATGGCGGCGCCGGCGGCGGCACGTTGCCCACCAGTTCCACTTCCAGCTTCGCAGGCTCCATGGCGCGATGGTCGGCAAAGTACTGGCGCACCACCATCGAGCGCGCGTTGGCCGCCAGCGGCAGCCAGTTGCCGCCCTGGGCGGGCGGCTGCGCCGAGAGCACGAGCTCAAAGCGGCCGTCGTCGCCACAACGCAGTTCGCGGTCGGAGACATTCGCCAGGATCACATTGCGCGTTCCCTGCAGGCCGTACACGCAGAAGGCGAGGTAGAGGTCATTGCCGCGCCGGCCGTGCAGCCGGTAGCTCAAATCGGGCCGCAACGAGAGGCGGTCGTAGAGCGTGTCAGGGTTGTCGCCGTAAAACTTGCGCGTGGGCGTCATGATCCGCGCCAACGACGGGTATTGCGGATCCTGCTCCATGTAGAGCTCGGTCATCGCCGCGATGACGCGCGTCAGAAACCGGCTGCCTTCCGCGCGTTCGGCGGCGTCGCGCCCGGCCGTGAGCTCCTCCATGCGATGACCGGCGCGATGCAGCGACGCCAGCATGGCTTCCCAGGATGAAGGTAATGCGTCCATGGTGTTTTGAAGGAGTCGTGGGTCAGTCCATGCCAGCGGCCCCGTGGAAACTGGCATCGTCGGCAAAGTCCTCCCGCAGCGACCTGGCGTTGAGCCCAAACTCTTCGGGCGAATAGTCGTGCGGGCCATGCCGGTGCTGCCGGTTGGACTTGCGCCACGCCTCCATGCGCTGCTGGAACTTCTGGGTAAACTCGTATCCGTGATGCGCGTAGATGCGCGCCACCGCACCGATGGGATCGCGCAGCAGATCGCGGTAGTGAATGTCCAGAAACTGGCCGGGAGGCGCCGATTCGCGCACGCGCCGCGCATTCTTGAGCACGCGCATCAGCCGGTCGCGCCAGTGCGCACCGAGGGCGGTCTTGTCCACGCGCTCAGAGGCGGCGCCTCGCAGCACCTCGCAGAGGCTGCAGAGCGATGGCAGCACCTCCACGGGGTCGCGGTGGGTCTGTACGATGCGCGCCTCGGGAAAGATCGCCAGGAGACCGGCCAGCCCGAAGAGGTGGCGCGGCGCCTTAAACACCCAGTGGCACCCGTTGCGCTTCCAGCCCAGAAGCTGCACCATCCTGCGGAAGTACTGGTACGAGGCCGTGTCCGACTCGCGCTGGGCCAGCCACGCCGAGTACGAGGGCACGTGGGCGCGCAGCTCGAAGATGAGGTCAATGAAGGTGTGCTCCATGAGCCAGAGGCATTCCTCGGGCCCGCGCGGATCCAAGTGATGCACGGCCGCCAGCCTCGGAGCCAGGCGATGGAAGCCGCGCGCCCAGTCTTCCACGGCGCGGATGCGCGGATCATGCTCGAAATCCACCGGCGCAGGCGAGGGGTAGAGCCCCTCCCAGAAATGGAGGTAGCGCGCGGATGGATCGCAGGCGAGCAGGCCGTGCAAGAGCGTGGTGCCCGTGCGCGGCAGGCCCAGGATGAAGAGCGGGCGCGGGATGTCGACGCGTTGGATTTCCGGATGCGCGGTCCAGTCGCGCTGGACTTTCAAGCGGTTGCAAAGCAGCCGCAGCACCGTGCGTTCCATCATGAGCGCGCCCTGCGGTGTGAGTTGCGCCTCCTCACGAAGCGATCGCAGCAGCAGATCCATCGGCTCGCGGAAGGCGCAGCTCCCAAAGTCCGTCAACCCGCCGGCCTGCCGCGTGGCGCGCGCCAGCAACGCTTCCGGCTCGAAGGTGGTGGCGGCAGTGTGGATGCGCAGCGTTTAGCGCACCGGGCGCGCCCGCGTCAACGCCATTGCGCCATGGCTGAGGCTGGATTGACCGGCCCCGATCCCCGGGGCATTCTCGTCTCATGATCCGGCTTGGAAGCGCCGCGCTGGCGGCATGGTTGGCAGTAGAGACGGCTGCGGCGGCGACTGCGGCAGCGCCCGCGCCCAACATCGTATTGGTCCTCATCGACGACTTGGGCTGGGCTGATTTGGGCTGCTACGGCAGCAAGTTTCATCGCACGCCCAATCTCGACCGGTTGGCGAAGGAAGGCATGCGCTTCACCGACGCCTACGCGGCGTGCCCCGTGTGTTCGCCCACGCGCGCCGCGCTCATGACGGGAAAGTACCCGGCCCGTCTGCGCCTCACCGACTGGCTGCCCGGCCGTGGCGATCGCGCCGACCAGATGCTCGCACGTCCGGCGTTTCGCCCCAACCTGCCGCTGGAAGAGGCGACGCTTCCTGAATTGTTAGCCAAGGCCGGTTACCGCTCGGCGCACATCGGCAAGTGGCACTTGGGCGCAGAGGGTTTTGGGCCCGGGGCGCAGGGCTTCGCGCACCACGTGGCGGGCGATCACACGGGTTCGCCGCTGAGCTACTTTGCGCCTTTCCAGCGCGGCGGCAGGTTCATGCCCGGTCTGGAAAAAGCCGAGGCAGGGGAGTATCTCACCGACCGCCTCACGACCGAGGCGTGCCGGTTCATCGAAAGCAGCAAGGCCGCGCCGTTCTTTCTCTACCTTGCGCACTACGCCGTTCACATCCCGCTGGCGGCAAAGACGGAAAAGCTCAAAGGCTATCCCAGCGTCACTTCGCCGCCGGGCACCCAGACCAACCGCGTCTATGCCGCGATGGTGGAAAGCATGGACGAGAGCGTTGGCCGCGTGATGCGCTGCCTTGAGGAGCATAAGCTTGCGGGCAACACGCTCATCCTCTTTACCAGCGACAACGGCGGCCTGTGCACCTTGGAGGGGCCCAACACGCCGGCCACCTACAACGCGCCGCTGCGCGAAGGCAAAGGCTGGCTCTACGAAGGCGGTATTCGCGTGCCGCTTCTGGCGCGGTGGCCGGGCGTGGTGACGGCCGGGGGCACCTGCAATGAGCCCGTGAGCAGCGTGGACCTCTTCGCCACGGCGCTGGCGGCTGCGGGCGTGCCGGTGCCCGGCGGCACAGACGGTGTGAGCCTCCTGCCTCTCTTGCGTGGGCAGGCGCAATCGCGCGGGCCCATCTTCTGGCACTATCCGCACTACAGCAATCAGGGCGGCAAGCCCGGTGGCGCGGTGCGCGAGGGCGACTGGAAACTCTTGGAGTGGTATGAAAGCGGGCGCAACGAACTCTTCAACGTGCGCGCCGACCGGGGCGAGTCCCAAAACCTCGCGCCCAAGGAGCCGGAGAGAGCCGCCCGTCTGCAGGCTCAACTGGACCGGTGGCGCCGCGAAACCGGCGCGCAGATGATGCTGGCCAATCCGGACTACCGCCCCAACCCGCCCAACGCCGCCGGCGCCATCGTGCTGCCGGCGCGCACCGCGCAGGTGCACGGGCGCATGCTGCGCTACGAGCCGCTGCCTCACAAAGAGACGCTGGGCTACTGGGTGGAGGCGGACGACTGGGCCAGTTTCGAGTTCACGGTGGACAAGCCCGGGGTGTTTGAAGTGGAAGCCCTGCAAGGCTGCGGCAAGGGCCACGGGGGCAGCGTGGTCGCCTTTGGCGTGGGCGCGCAGCGGCTGGAGATGACGGTGGAAGACACCGGCCACTTCCAAAACTTTGTGCCGCGGGTTGTGGGGAAAGTGACGCTGACTGAGCCGGGCCGACACACGCTCTCCGTGCGCGCCCTGAAGAAGGCCAAGGCGGCGGTGATGGATCTTCGCAGCGTCACCCTGCGGCCGGTGCCTGCGGCACGGCAATAATTGCATTGAGCAATGGCAAGGGGCGCAGCCCCTATTGCTGAGCGCAGGTCGCCGTGGCGCGCAGAAATTCCGAGTGCGCCTCTTCGATGGACTGAAGCTCTGCGCGGCCAAGTCGCCACTCTGCCGCGGCGGCGATTTCCGTAATCTGTCCGCTGCGGCGCGCGCCGACGATGGCGCTGGTCACTTCATGCCGCGCCAGCACCCATGCGGTCGCAAGCTGCCCCACCGAGTGGCCACTTTCCTGGGCAATGGACTGGAGCCGCGCCACCAGCCTCAGGAAGTGGGGCTTGCGCGGCGGATGCAGCAGCGCGGCGACGGGATGATCGGGCTTGTGGCGGCGCCAGTCGTTGGGCGGCAGCGCGGCAATCCATGCTTCGGTCACCTTGCCGGTGAGCAGCCCCGATTCCATGGGACTGTACACAAGAAGCCCGCAATCATGCGCGGCGCACCACGCCATCTGGCCGCTGGTTTCAATCTGGCGGTTGAGAAGGCTGTAGCGCGGCTGCAGCGACGCGACGGGCCCCAGCCGCTGCGCTCGCTCCATCTGCCCGGCCGAAAAGTTGGAGACGGCAGGCCAGCGAATCTTGCCCTGCTTCTGAAGGTCCAGCAGAGTCTGCCACGCTTCCTCGACCATGCTGTCGGGCTCGGGCCAGTGGAGCTGGTAGAGGTCAATCACCTCCACTCCCAGGCGCCGCAGCGAGCCTTCCACCTCTTCCAGGATGGTGCCCCGGGAAATATACCTGCGCGGGAAGCGCTTTTCGTCGGGCAACACACCGCACTTGGTGGCGACCACCACGGGCTCTTTCCACTCGCGCAGGGCCTTGGCCACCACTTCCTCCGCCACGCCAAATCCGTAGGCGTGCGCGGTGTCGATCCAGTTGATGCCCGATTCGAGCCCCTCAAGAATGGCCTTGATGGAGTCGCGCTCGTCCTGCGGCCCCCAGCCCATTCCCCAGTCGCCGCCGCCGATGGCCCAAGTGCCGATGCCCAAAGGGGTGATGTGAAGATCCGTCTTGCCCATGGGGCGAGTTTGCATGCGCCAGGATTAAAACCCGCACCCGCCGCCATTGGCAAGCCGCGGGCGCCCAAGGGGGCGTTTTTGGCGCGGCCTAAAAACCGCGGCGCGGCGGCGGAGGCGGGGGCGTCGGGACGCCCGGGATGGGCCGCGGCGCCATTGGCTGCTCGGCGATGGGAATGAAGTGCAACCCCGTCACCGTCACGGGTTTGCCGTTCATAAAGATGGTGGATTGCGACTGCTGCAACCATGAAACCATGCCGGTGGCCGTGTCGATTTTTAACACCACCGGGATCGGCTTGCCGTTCGCAGGGGTTTGCGCGGGGAGGAGCTGGAATCGCCCCGGTTGGATCATCTCCGGCGGAATGTCAGTCGCCACGCCGGGCACTCCTTCGGCGATGTCCGCGGGTGGCGGGGCTGGAACGGGCGCGATGGTGGGATTCGATGGCTTGGGTTGCGCCTTCGCCGGGCTGGAAAGACACGCCAGCATGATGGCCGCGCTCAAGAGCAAAGGGGGTTTTGTCCTCATAATCATGAGCCTGACACCGGATGGAGTTGCATCAAGTGCAACTTGCGTAGCACCGCCATGCGACGGCAAGAGAGGAGTGTTGACCGATGGTGAAAACTTTGTGAACATGTGCCAGCCGGTTTAGTCTATTAGGAGAGGCAAGTCGGCCGGGTGCCAGTGGGAGTGGAGGCGTCAAGTCCAAGGACGAGCGCCCGCAACTTAAGCAGCCGGTTCACGCATAGCAAGTCCATGACAGGCACGACAACAACGAGCTCACGCCCATCGGGTTTTCGGCTGGGCGTTGCCTTGCTTTCCGGCATCGGGATCATCGTGCTGGGTTGGATGCTGCCGGTGTATCAGGGCATGCTGCACCCGGCGGTGGTGGAACGCGCCGGGGCCGGCTCGCAAAGCGCAGGCGCATTCGGCCTTGAACTGGCAACCAAAAGCTTCCAGCCCAACCCGCAGGCAGCGCGCATTGTGTTGCTGGCGGCGCAATCCGCGCCGGGCGCCGCGCCCGAGGCGGCGGCGAAACTTAAAGCCGCGCTGGCCGGCACGACGGATCGCGACGCGGGCATCAACTATTTCCTGGCGGGGAAAAACCGGCAGGCGTTTCAGGCCCAACTGCCCGTAGGGCAGCCCGGCGGCATCGCCAGCGAAGCGGCCCGCATCCTTGAATTGAGCGAGCTGGCAGAGCTGCGCGAGCTGGAGCCGGCCATCATGCTCACGGCATGGCTGCATTCGCAGAACCTCATCACCGACACGCTCTCGCGCGAGATTCTCAACCACGGCCAGTCCGGCAACATCGCCACGCTGCGGCGCGGTTTCATGGCCGTCAGCACTCTGGCCGACCAGCTCGACGTGCACCAGCTCATGGCGGTGCTCGACCTCATGCCCGACGTGCGCACGCTCTCGGAGTACTCGCACATCGCGCTCGTGCAGACGATGTTGCCGCCCTTTGCAAGTCTGGGCAACCACGACAAGGATTTGTTCAAGGACGAGCTGCCCGCGGGCCCGATGCGCGAAATGTTCGACAAGTTTGACGCGGACAAGAACGGCAAGCTCGACGTGCAGGAATGGCTCTTGCAGGCGCGGATGCCGCTGTCGTACACCGACTTTCCTGCGGGTTACACGGCGATGCTTTGGTTGGGCACGCCGGAGGGCGCGCGTCAGGTGGTGCAATACCTTCTCAACCACGGCAGACAGGGCGACGAGTTCCTGTACTGGGCCATCGGCCAGGGCAGGGGCGCGGTGGAATTTGTCGTGCGGCACGGCGGGGCACTGGGCCAGCGCCGTGGCTCTGGCTTGGATGCGCTGGCGGTGGTGGGGTTCCGCAACCCCGGCATGGCGATGGTGCTGCGCTACGTGCTCTTTGGTCTTGGCGCCCTGCTGTTGGTGTGGGTTTGGAACCGCCTCTGGCCGCTGGCCGCTCGTGGCACGGGGGATTTGCCCGGCTACTTGTGGAACCGGCGCGCGCTGGCGGTGGCGGGGGCGCTGGTGCTGGCGATGATCAGCGAGCCCATGTTCTTTCAGACGGCGCAATCCTCCGAATACGACGTCGCCATCAAGCTTCCTCTTGCCGCAGCGGCTGCCGACGCAGCCAAAGCGTCCCCAGTGAACGTCAAAGACAAACGCAACGCACCTATGACCGGAAACATCGCCACCTCGGACATGTGGAGAAACGTCGTGATGACGCTTCTTTTCGCCGCCATCCAAATCTGGGTTTACCTGACCTGCGTGCAAAAGATCCGCCAGATCGAGGAGGATTCGGCGGAGCCGCGCCTCAAGCTCCGGTTGCTGGACAATGAAGACAACTTTTTTGACATGGGCCTGTACATCGGCATCGGCGGCACGGCGCTCGGTCTGGCGTTGATCATGCTCGAGGTCTTCCAGAAACCCGTGGCGGCGTACGCCTCCAACATCTTTGGGATCATGTGCGTGGCGGCTGTGAAAATCTGGCACGTCCGCCAGGCCAAGAAACGCCTTATCATCCAGGTTCGCAAGGCCGAGGGCGTTGCCGCCCTCTAGGAAGAGGATCTCCATGAACAAGACGCTGTTGCTGATGCTGATCGACTTCCTGCTGCTCCACATCATCCACGACTCGCCGTGGACGAAGGTGGACGCGCGCGACGCGCGCGCCGGGGCCGGCACCCAAACCTACGCGCAACACGCGGACGAGCTACAGTTCGTGCGGCTGCGCCTGCGCGAGGAGCAGAAGGATCGCGCCGTCGCGCAGCAGCAGTTGGCGTTCAATCGCGCCGGCGATGCCGATCGCCAGAAGAAATTCGCCGATTTGCAGAGGAAGCTATTGGACGCCCAGGAGAGCACCAGCATCGCCAGCGAAGCGCAGAAGGAACTGGATCGGCAGCGCCTCGTGGCGCTCAAGGACGCCAACGATCGGCGCGAGCTGCTCGAAACCAAGGTGCGGGAGATTATCGAGGGCCAGAAGCACCTCTCCAGCATGACCAACGAAGTGCGCCTGTTGACCGAGCGCACCACCAAGCTGGAGGGTGACAACCGTGTGTTGGTGGCCGACCGGTCCCGTTTTGAGGCCGACAACAACCGCCTCAAGGGTGACAATGCGAAACTCACCGACGCCCACGAGAAAGCCCAAAACCAGATTGGCGACCTCAGGGTGAACCTGACGGCAGCCAACACCAAGCTGTCCAATGCGCAGACTCAAGCCGATGGTTTGGACAAGGCCAACCGAACCCTGACCGGCCAGTTGGCTCAAACGCAGCAGGAACGCGCGCAGTTCAAGGCCCAAGCCGATGGGCTGGGGAAGCAACTGACGGACGAGAAGCAAACCTCGACGCGCCTGCAGGGGGATCTCACCAAGTCTCAGACCGAATTGGCGACGGAGAGCGCCCGGCGGGCGGGCGCCGAGGCGAACTTTGTGCGCGAAGCCAAGGTCAACGACAGTCTGCGCACCGAGATCAAGAAGACACTCGATTCGAGCATCGAGACCGGCAATTCCAATCTGGAAATCACGCGCGCGGCGCGGCAGAAGTTGGAAGACCTGGCCAAGGCACAGCCCATCAGCCCCAACCGCCTGTTCACGGAGTTCCTGCCCAGCCGGGTGAAGCTCTCGATGCAGCTTAATCGCACGCAGCCCGCCGTGGCCTTCATCGGAAACAAGCCCGTGTCACTTCCCAAGGAGGCCCAAGGACAGTCGGAGCCCGTCCTCATTGAAGGCAGCCAGTACCTCTACGCGCTCATCCATGTCAGCGACTCGCCCTTCCAATTTGGAAATGGCGTGGCGGGATGGGAAAAGGCCAGCGGCACCTTCGTGGGGAAATCCCCCCAGCAACAGGTGCCGGTGCATTGGCTGGGCTTCCTAAAGCAGGATCCCCGCGTGATCTCCGTGCCGCTGCACAAGGGGGCGAAGACGGTGCTGGGGGTGGACAAACCCTACACACTGGCCAAGGAGCCCGAGAAATATGCCGAGGCGCTGATCGTCCACGAGGGGCGCGACTATGGCGTGGTGGAGTTCAAAGTGGAGCCGGGTAAGCCCAACTACGTGCGGATGGACAAGCCCTTCCTTGGCGGGCTTTTCAGCCGCAAGTTCAACCCCTCCGAGGGCGACATCGTGCTGAGCCGCGCGGGCGAACTGATCGGCATCATGGTCAACGACAAGTATTGCCTCGTGCTGCGCGAGGGTGATCTGGACAATCTCAAGAACGGCTACGCGGACTTTGTTGTCTTTAACGACAAGGCATCGGTGGGCGCGATCGGCGGCAAGGGCGGCAAGCTGGAGGCTTTCTCGCAAGCCATCCAGAGCAAACCCGGCGACTTGCGCTAGGGGCGCGCCCAGAGACGCGGGGCTGCGGGGCTTGACGAGAGGGGCGCCGGGTCTAGTATCCCATCATTCCCGCCATGAGCAGACTAAAAGGACTCTTCGGCCTTGGGATGCTGGCCGCGCTGAGCGCGGGGGCGGTGGATTTCCAGAAAGACGTGCGGCCTGTTCTCAAGGCCCGGTGTTTCGCGTGCCACGGTGCCTTGAAACAAAAGGCGGGACTGCGCCTGGACACCGTGGCGGCCATGCGCCGCGGCGGCGAATCGGGCCCGGCGGTGGAACCCGGCAGCCCCGACAAGAGCCGGCTGTTAAAGCGCGCCACGGCCGCCGCACTTGGGGATCGCATGCCGCCCGAGGGCGAGCCCTTGCAACCGCGCGAGATTGAGGCGCTGCGAGAGTGGATTGCCTTGGGCGCGTCCGCCCCGAAGGAGGATGTGGCCGAAGTGGACCCCAAAGCCCACTGGGCCTTCCAGGCGCCCATCCGCGCAAAGAACGCTTCTGCCGGGAAGGGCAACCTGATTGACACGCTGCTTGCCCTGGAGCATCAGCAGCGCGGCATCCGCCCCTCCCCTCCGGAGGACAAGTCGTTGCTCCTGCGCCGCGTGTACCTGGACCTCATCGGCCTGCCTCCCACGCTTGACGAACTGCGCGCCTTTCGAGCGGACACTGCGCCCGACGCATACGAGAAGGTGGTGGATCGCCTTCTGGCCAGTCCCCACTACGGCGAGCGCTGGGGCCGGCACTGGATGGACATCTGGCGCTACACCGACTGGTACGGACTGGGGGCGCAACTGCGCCACTCGCAGAAGCACATCTGGCACTGGCGCGACTGGATCCTGGAATCGCTCAACACCGACAAGGGCTACGACCTCATGATCCGGCAGATGCTCTGCGCCGATGAACTCTGGCCAACCGACCGCGAGGCGCTTGCCGCCACGGGTTTTCTGGCGCGCAACTACTACCTCTTTAACCGCACCACGTGGCTTGATGACACCATTGAGCACACCGCCAAGGCTTTCCTCGGCCTCACCTTCCAATGCGCCAAATGCCACGACCACAAGTTTGACCCCATCAGCCATCAGGACTACTACAAGATGAGGGCGTTCTTCGAGCCCTATCAGGTGCGGCTGGACGCCTTGCCCGGACAGGCCGACCTGGAGAAGGATGGACTGCCGCGGGTGTTTGACGCCCATCCGGAGGCCCTCACCCACCTGCATCGCCGAGGCAACGACCGCGATCCTGATACCAACCGCCTCATCGCGCCGGGCGTCCCTGATGTCCTCGCCTTCCGCCCCATCGTCGTCCAATCCGTCGCGCTCCCGCTGGATTCCCATTCGCCTTCGGTTCAATCCTTCGTGCTGGAAGACCAGCTGCGCGCCGCCAGTGGGGCCGTGCAGGCTGCCGAGGCTGCGGTTGAAAGCGCTCGCCGCCACCTTGCATCCACTGCAAACGCAACCCAACCCGCGCCAGTGACGAGCGCCGCCGCGACCAACTTTGTAAAGTTTGATTTTGATCGGCTGCCCGGCCTCGACTGGGAAGTGGGGCCGGGTGAGTGGATATTTGCGGATGGGCGATACACTCAATCCAAAGTGGGCGCGGCCGAACGAGCTCGATTACGCACCCGCCAGCCTCACCCGGCGGATTTTGAGGCGATCTTCAAGTTCAAGATCACCGGCGGGATGATGTGGAAATCCGTCGGCCTCTGCTTCGATGTCGCCGCAGGCCGTGAGAAGCTCGTTTACTTAAGCGCGTACGAAGGCGGATCCAAACTGCAACTAAGCTACGACACCGGCACAGGCCACACCTATCCGCCCGGGGCCATGCAGAACCGACCGGTGAAGCTCAATGAGAGCTACGAGCTCTCCGTGCGCGTGCGTGGGGCACTCGTCAATGTGGCGGTGGACGGCAAGCATGCGCTGGCCTATCGGCTGCCCGCGAAGCGCGAGCCAGGAGTTCTGGACCTCATCACCTTCGATGCCGCCGCCCAGTTCCAATCCATCGAAATCCGCCCCTTGCCGGCAGCCACCCTGCTCGCGGAAGCCGGCTCGTCCCCGGCCGAGTCCGATCCGGCTTTAGCCCGGCTCGCCCTGACTGCTGCGGAGAAGGCGTTGAGTGCCGCGCAACTGCGCCTGCCGATGTTGCGCACCGCACACGCTGCCGACCGCGCGCGCGCGGCGCAGGAACCCGGAACGGCCCCGGTGGCCGACCTGGTGCGTGCGGCGGCGCTGGCAGCTCGCCGCGCCGAGTTGGCCACGGCTGCCGAAGCGGCCGCCCGTGCAGAATTAAAACACGCCAGTGCGGACGCCAAATCCAAGCCCGCTGCCGAGAAGGAATGGAAGGCGGCGCAGGCCAAATGGGCTGCCGCGCAGAAAGCCGTGGACTCGCCGGGAGACCAATACCCTTCGTTGAGTGCGTCTTCTAAAGCCGCCGAAGGCCCCGAGGAAAGCGAGGCCAGCCGGAACAAGCCCTACCCCAGGCACAGCACCGGGCGGCGCAGCGCCCTGGCGCAGTGGGTGGCGCACCGGGACAACCCGCTCACGGCGCGCGTGGCCGTGAACCACGTCTGGCTGCGGCATTTTGGCCAGCCGCTGGTGGAATCGGTGACCGACTTCGGGCGGCGCGCGCCGGCCCCGCCGCTGCAATCGCTGCTCGACACCCTCGCGGTGGACTTCATGGAAGGCGGCTGGAAAATGAAGCCGCTGCACCGGCTGATGGTGACGAGCCAGGCGTATCGGCGGAGCGGCGCGTCTGCGGCCGCGCCGGCCGGCGCGGTGGATCCGGACAATCGCTTCTTCGGCCGGCGCCATGCCACGCGCATGGAATCGGACCTCATCCGTGATGGCCTGCTGCATCTGGCCGGGGTGTTAAACCCCAAGCTGGGAGGGCCCACGATGAGCCCCAAGGGCGCCGACACGTCGAACCGGCGCAGCCTGTACTTCACCCATTCGCGCGATGACGTGCATCCGTTTCTGGATATGTTTGATCATGTGAACCAGCTGGATTGCTACCGGCGCTTTGAGAGCGTCGTGCCGCAGCAGGCGTTGGCGCTGACCAACAGTGAGCTGGCGATGACGATGGCGAGGACGGCCGCCGCGCGGCTGGAACGCTCCGGCCCGGAGGGCGACTTTGCCGCGCGTGCCTTCGAGGCGGTCCTCTGCCGCGAGCCGTCCCCGGCCGAGCGGGCCGCCTGCGAAACGATGCTCTCGGAGACGATCGCCCTGTTGCAACGGCTCAAGCACCCCGAACCAGCGCGGCGCGCGCGCGAAAACCTGGTCCACGCGCTGTTTAATCACAACGACTTTATCACCGTCCGATGAGCCATCCATTCATGCCCGGCGACTGCGCCAGCCGCCGCCATTTCCTGGCCCGCACAGGCTGGGGCTTCGGGTCGTTCGCGCTGGCGGCGATGCAGGCACGCGAGGCACGCGCCGAGACGTGGGCGCCGCCGGATGGCCGGCCGCATCACGCCGGGAAGGCCCGGAGCGTCATCTGGATTTTTCTGCGCGGAGGGCTGAGCCATCTGGAGAGTTTCGACCCCAAGCCGGCGTTAAACCAGTATGCAGGAAAGACCTTTGCCAGCACCCCCTTCAAGGGCATCAACGACCCTGAGCGGCGCAAGCGTGTGCGGGTTGTGGTGGTGAATGACGCCAACGGGCAACAGCGCGAGGTGGTCTATCCGCTGCAGGTCGGGTTCAAACGATACGGGCAGAGCGGCATCGAGGTCAGCGACTGGTTCCCGCACTTGGGCGCCTGTGTGGATGATCTGGCGATCGTGCGATCGATGTGGACGACCGACGATAACCACGGCGCGCAGGTTCAGTTCCACTCGGGCCGCCACATGCTTGACCCTCGCGTGCCGACCATCGGCGCATGGATCACCTACGGCTTGGGAACGCTCAACGAAAACCTGCCGCAATTTATCCTGATGGGCCCGCGGTTCTTCGACGTGCGCGACGGGCACTATCTGGGCCCGGCCTTCGACTCGGTGCCGCTCAAGGTGAACCCGGCCAACCCGCTGCCCTTTGGCAAGCCGCAGCGGGATCTGTCACGCGAGGAGCAGGCCCTGGAGTTCTCGCTGATCAAACAGCTCAACGAGCTGACGGCTCTGCGCCATCCTGATGACGCCACGCTGCGCGCGCGCATCAAGTCCTACGAGCTGGCATTTCGCATGCAGCAATCGGTGCCCGATGTGGTGAATCTGAATCAGGAATCGGCGTCCACGCGCGCCCTGTACGGGCTGGACGAGCCGGTGACGCAGCCGATGGGCACCCAGCTTCTGGGCGCGCGGCGGCTGGTGGAGCGTGGCGTGCGCTTCATCCAGATCATGCATGGCGACGGTGCGGCGGGGGCGTGGGATGCCCACTCGGGCTTGAAGGCCAACCACTCCAGGCTGGCGGCGCAGGTGGACAAGCCCGTGGCCGGTTTGTTGCGCGACCTCAAGTCGCGGGGCATGCTTGAGCAGACCCTCGTGGTGTTTGCCACCGAATTTGGGCGCACGCCCGGCTCGCAGAGCGGCGATGGGCGAGACCACCACCCTTATGGGTTTTCCGTGTGGATGGCCGGCGGTGGTGTCCGCGGCGGCGTGGCGCATGGCACCACCGATGAACTGGGGTTTCATGCGGACGAGCACGCGCATTACGTGACCGATGTTCACGCCACCATGATGCACCTCTTGGGGCTGGACGCGCGCAAGCTGGAGGTGCCGGGGCAGAAGCGGCTGGAAAGCGACTTTGGCCGCGTGATTTCGCAGGTGCTCGCCTAACCGGGCTTTGTTTTCAGGGAGCGGACCCCGCTGCCTGCCCCGTCTGCAAACCTAGGGCAGATACACGAATTCGTTGGTTTGAAGCAGCACCTGCGCGAGCTTCTCCCACGGCGCCAAGGGTTGCTGGCTTGGGGTGCGCCCCGCCTGCGGCGGACGCTGCGAACCCTTAGCCTTGGCCTTGCCTTTGCCAGCCGGCTTGACCGTGGATGGCGTGGCTTTGGGCGCCGGTTCGACGGGCTTTTGCTGCTCCACAAACGCCAGCGCGGCGGCCGTCTCCGCTGCGGTGGGCGCTCGTTGGAAGAGGATTTCGTAGAGGGCACTCACCTTGTCCTTTGGCGTCTGGCCCTGTTGCACGACGGACCGGGCCGCCAGCCTGCGCGATTGCTCCAGCACGAAGGGGCTGTTCATGAGATAGAGCGCCTGCTGCGGCACCGTGGTCTCGATGCGCTCGGCCGAGCTCATGTCCGGATTGGCAAAGTCAAACACCTGAAACATGCCGGGAAGCTCGGCACGATTGACGTACCCGTAGACCGTGCGGCGCGTGGAGCCGGTCAAAAGATTGGCCGGAGGGCCCCGGCGCGCGGGGTCAAGATTGTCGCCCGCCGCCAGGAGCGTGTCGCGCATCGCCTCCAAATCCAGCCGCCGAACCGGCCATTTCCACAGGAGCTTGTTGGCGGGATCGGCCTCCGAGAAATCGCGGCTGCCGGTGGACGCCTGCTGGTACACGCCCGAACTCATGATGAGGCGGTTGAGCTTCTTGATGGACCAGCCCTCGTTGATAAACCACTGCGAGAGCCAATCGAGAAGTTCGGGATGCGAGGGCGCCTCGCCGCGCAGGCCGAAGTCGCTGGGGGTGCGCACGATTCCCTCGCCGAAATGCCATTGCCACACGCGGTTGACGATGACCCGTGCCGTGAGCGGGTTCGTGGGCCCGGCGATGGCACGCGCCAGATCGAGCCGGCCGCTGCCTTCGCTGAAGGGCTTGCGCGCCGCGCCTTCCACCAGATTCAGAAACTGTCGGGGAACACGGTCGCCCAGGTTCGCGCGCTCGCCGCGAATGAGAATGCGCGAGTCGCGCACCTGCGGCGCATCCTTGATGGCCATGGCTCTCACCGGCGAACCCGGATGGGTGATGTCCAATTGCGTGAGGGCTTCCAGCATGGTCTGTTGCCGGTTGCGCACGCGATTGCCCACAAACCGGCCGACTTCGCGCGGATCGAGCCCCAGCGGCGTGCGCACCTCAAACACCATCTGCCGGAGTGCTTCGCTGTCCGGATCGGCCAGCGCGGGAACCGCCGGCTCCCGGGCGGCAACACGGCGCCGCTGCGCGCCACCCGCTTCAGGGCGCCCGGTGGCAGCCAGTAAATGGGCCGTGGGATACTGGCCCTTCATCTGTTTTTCCACCGCGGAAAACACGCCCGCGTAAATGTTGGCAACCTCGCGGAGTGATTTGGGTTCCGCTCCCGCGAAGGCCTTGGCGACGATGGGGTTTGCCTTCACCGTGCCCTCACCGGCGGCGATGCGCCCGGCCAGCGCCTTGGCAGCGGCGGCAAATTCTTTCTCGGGAAGCCCGGCAAATTGGAACCAAGGGTCGAACACGGGGTTGGGTTGTTTCTTCCACGCGGCAAGGCTCGCGGCCCATTGTTCAAAGGCCGCGGTGTTGAGGCTCGCTTCGCGCGCCACGGCCGCCGCCTGCTTGCTGGCGGTCTTTCCATCCAAAAGGCGCTGCGCCTGCATGAGGTAGTCGGCCGAGCTCTTCGTCAGATCGGACAAGAGGGTGTTGTACTCGCGAAGGGCGTATTCATGGGCTTCCTTCTGCACCTTCTCCCGCGCGGCCATGTAGTCGCGGTAGGCGGGCGTGTCGCTATTGTCCGCAAGCGCGGGGCGGTCGTCCTGGCTGCTGGCAAACACACCATGGAGCGAATAATAGTCCGCCGTGGGGATCGGATCGAACTTGTGGTCGTGGCAGCGTGCGCAGGAGACCGTCAAACCCATGAACCCCTTGGACACCACGTCAATCCGGTCGTCAATGACCTCGTTGGCGTCGTTCATGAATCGCTTGCCCACGGTGATGAAGCCCAGCGCGGCGAGGTCTTCGCGGCGCGCGCCCGGCAGGGCATCGGCGGCGATCTGCTCCATGATGAACTGGTTGTAGGGCTTGTCGGTGTTAAACGCCTCGATCACCCAGTCGCGGTAGGTCCACGCGAAGGGGAACGCCGGATCGGGGCGGTTGCCTCCCGCGCGGTCGCCGCTGTTATCCGCGTAACGCGCGACATCCAGCCAGTAGCGGCCCCACCGCTCGCCGTACTGCGGAGTAGAAAGGAGCCGGTCAACCACCTTGGCAAACGCGTCGGGTGCGGTGTCGGCGCAGAAGGCCTCCGTCTCGGCGAGTGTCGGGGGAAGGCCGGTCAAGTCGTAGTGCGCCCGACGCAGAAGAAGCCGCTTGTCTGCGGCCGGAGCGGGGGTGATTTTCGCCGCGCGCTGGCTTTCCCGGATGAACGCGTCGATGGGATTGCGCACCCAGGAATCCTTCGTGGCCGGCACCTGCGGCCGGGACAGCGGCTGAAAGGCCCAGTGAGCGCGGGCTTGCGCCTCGGTGTAAAAAACCTTGCGCGCGCCTCCCGTGGACGGGCCAATGCGAGGATCGGGCGCACCCAGGCGGATCCACGTTTCAAGATCCGCCACCTGCTCGGCACTGAGCGCGGTCTTGGGCGGCATCACCAGCTTGGGATCGGCGCGGCGCACGGCCTTGATGAGCAGGCTTGCCTCGGGCTTGCCGGGCTCAATGGCTTCGCCACTGTTGCCGCCGGCCAGCAGCGCCTCGCGGGTGTCGAGGGCCAGACCGGCCTTGGCCTTGGTCGCGCTGCTGTGACACTCGTAGCAGTTCTGCGCCAGAATGGGCCGGATGCGTTTCTCAAAAAACTCGACCTGCTTGGGATCGAGTTTGTCGTCGGCAAACAGCAGCGAACCCAGGCTGGCCAGAGCGGCGGTGAGCAGTGGTTTCATGCGGGAGAACGGGCGGCCCCGGCTTCAGGCGATGAGGTTGCCCACCACGTTGCCATACACATCGGTCAGGCGGAAATCGCGCCCGCTGTGGCGGTAGGTGAGCTTCTCGTGGTCAAAGCCCATGAGCTTGAGCACCGTGGCATGCAGGTCGTGGACATGCACCTTGTCCTTCACGGCGTCGTATCCGAATTCGTCGGTGGCGCCGTGGACGACTCCGCGCCTCACGCCGCCGCCGGCCAACCACATGGAAAAGCCGCGGTGGTGATGATCGCGGCCCGGTTCGGCGCGCCCGCCACGGTCATGGCGCGGGGTGCGGCCAAATTCGCCACCCCAGACGACCAGGGTTTCATCCAGCAGGCCGCGTTGCTTGAGGTCCTTGAGCAGCGCGCCGATGGGCTGGTCGCACTCGCCGGCGCGACGGGCCACATTGGTCTTTACGTCCTGATGGTGATCCCAACCGTTGTGCCACACCTGCACAAAGCGCACGCCGCGCTCCACCAGCCGCCGGGCCGTGAGCAGCCGGTCGCCCATCTGCGTGGCGCCGTAGAGGGCGCGCATGTCCGTGTTTTCTTTCGTCAGGTCAAAGGCATCGGTGGCGGCCGTCTGCATCTTGAAAGCCAGTTCGAAGGACTGGATGCGCGCTTCGAGCGCGGACTCCGCTTCCAGCGTCTTCTTGTGCTGGGCGTTGAGTTTCGCAAGAAGGTCCATCTGCTGGCGCTGCTCTTCGAGGGTGAGGCTGTAGTTTTTGATGTTCTCGATGGCGCGCTCGACATTGCCCCCGGTGTTGCTCACCAGTGTGCCCTGGAAGGCGCCCGGCAGGAACCCCGAACGCCAGTTCTTGGCGCCGCCCAGGCCGCCGCCCAGCGCGATGAATCCCGGCAGGTTCTGGTTGTCGGTGCCCAGTCCGTACAGAAGCCACGATCCCATCGAGGGCTTCACCATCCGGCCCGATCCGGTGTTCATCATCACGGTCGCAAATTCATGCGAGGGGATGTCGGTGTGCATGGAGCGGACAACCGCGACTTCGTCGATGCTCTCGCCAATCTTGGGGAACACTTCGCACACCTCGGTTCCGCACTTGCCCATCTTGGTGAACTTGAAAGGCGAAGGCAGCGGGACACCGCCGATTTCCTTGACGTTGGTGTCGGCAAACTTGGCCATGCCCGGCTTGGGATCCCACGTGTCCAGATGCGTGGGGCCTCCCTGTGCGAAGATGTGAATCACGCGCTTGGCCTTCACCGGGAAATGGGGCTTGCGCGGCAGGGAGGGCGACGCGGTGGCCAGCTGCTGCAACGCCGCGGAAGGGTTGCCCAATGTCTCTGGCAGCATCGTGGCCAGGCCCAACGCTCCCATTCCCATGCCGAAGCGCCCGAGAAACTGGCGCCGAGTCTGGAAAAAATCCTGCAGCTGCGGTCGGTGTTCTTGAATGTTCATATTTGCCTTATTACTGCCGGAGACGCCGGATTTTGGACAATGGACTTGCAATGGGGAGGATACGCAATTTGCCCACAAAGGCTGCTGGAAAAACTCGGGGATTCTGACGGAGGAAGGCTCTAGTCAGACTTTGACCTCAGGAGCCTGACCGCCCCCAACATCGCCGCCACCATCAGTCCCAGCCAGAGCAGGTCGCTGGTGTGCCAGTGCAGTTGTGAGGTGAGGTGGGCAAAAGTCGGTTGCATGTTGGTGTGTGTGTAACAGAGCAGGGGCACCCGTGGCAAGCGGGCGGCCCGAGCAGGCAGCAAAAAACCCCGCCCGAAGGCGGGGCTTGAAACCAGTTGGGTCAATTCAAAGGCTAGAAGAGCTGCGGAATAACGTTTCCGTTGCGCACGATCATCACCGGGCGACCTGTCGGAGTGTTGTACTCCTTGGCGTAGTCCACTCCCAGCGCATTGAAGTAACTGGCCGCCACGTCATCCGGCGTGATGGCCTTGTCCTTCGGGCCTTCACCCTTGGCGTCGGACGCGCCAATCACCTGGCCGCCCTTCATGCCGCCACCGGCCATCACGCAGAACATGGCGCGCGGATAGTGATCGCGGCCGGCGCGCTGGTTGATCTTTGGCGTGCGCCCGAATTCGCCCGTCACCAAGACGGCCGTGCTGTCGAGCAGCCCCTTGGCATGAAGCGCCAGCAGCAGGCCCGACAGGCCCGCGTCAAGCTGTGGCAAGAGCCGCGTCTTGAGCGAGGGGAAGTTGCCGTTGTGCGTGTCCCAGCCGCCCAGGTTCAAGGTGACAAACCTCACGCCCGCCTCCACCAGCCGCGTGGCCAAGAGGCAGCTTTGGGAGAAGTCCTGCTTGTCGAACAGGTTCACCACCGCCTCCGACTCGCGCGACAGGTCAAACGCCTCGCGCGCCTTGGTGGAACGCATCATGGCGTAGGCCTTGCTGCTGAACTCGTCCATGCCGGAGAGCACCTTGTCTTCCTTGGCAAACTCGCCAAAGGCCTGGTCGTACTTCTTGATGAGGTTCTGCCGCCGATCCACGTCCTCCAGCGTCACGCCGTTGCGAAGTGCGAGGCCACGCACTTCCATGCGCACTCCAGCGCGAGGCGCTGCACCGGTGTCAAAGGGTCCGTACTCCACGCCGAGGTAGCCGGTGGGATAGTCGCCCTGATTGGGGATGGCCACGAACGCGGGCATCTCAGGCGAGCTGCCCTTCTCACGGCTCATCACCGCGCCGTACGTCGGATAGCGCAGGGATGGCACGGGGCGATTGCCGGTCATCATGTACAACGTGCCCAGGTTGTGCGCCGCCAGGGTGTGGCTCACACCTCGCAGGATGACATATTTATCAGCGCACTTGGCCAGCTTGGGCATATGCTCGCAAATGCGCATGCCAGGCACGTTGGTCGCCGTCTCCTTGAACTCGCCACGGTGGGTCTCGGGCGCGTCAGGCTTGAGGTCAAACGAATCCATGTGGCTGGGGCCGCCGACCAGCCGGATGAGAATGCCCGCCTTGGCCTTGGCAGAGGGGTTCACCGCGCCTTCCTTGCCCATCGCCAGGAAACGGGAGAGGCCCATTCCAATGCCCATGCCCGTCAACGCTCCCACCCGGAGGAAGTCGCGCCGCTGGACGCCGTCGCAGAATAGATGTGTTGCCATGTCGTTCTCCTGTTGGTTTTCGGTTGTTTTCTAAATCAGTGGTTGACCATGAACTCTTTGGTGTTCAGCAAAGCCCAAAGCAAATCGCGCACGCCGATGTAAGTCTCCTGCGCCGCCGCAAGATCCGCCTTGGCCTGATCCATCTCCTTGGCCGTGGGCTGGCGGCTCAGGGTTCGAAGGAACGCCTCCTCGACGATCTGCTCGGGCTTGGCGGCGGTGCCTGTCTTGGATTGCGCGGCCCGGCGCACCTCATCCACCCAACTGCCGGTCTCGCGGCTTGCCTGCTCCAGGCGGCCCAGCATTTCCGGATCGTTGCGCGTGTAGATGGTTTGGAGCAGGGTGGGGTCGCTGGTGCGCTCGCAGTCGCAGTTGGTCTCGCGCGCGGGCTTGCCAAAGATGTTCAGCATGTAGGAGGAACCCGTGCGCCGCTGCCCGGGCGCGTTGTAACCCAGGCTCTGCGGGCCAATGGCGCGGATCTCCATGTTGGAGGCGAATTCCGCCGCCTTGGAGGCGGAGGCGCTGGCCAGGCTCATGGCGTCGGCCACCACCTCAGCCGGAAGGCGGCGGATCATTTGGTGGCTGAAGTTTTTGTCGTCGTGCTGATTGGTGGGATTGGTCTTCCACGAGCGCTGGTAGGTGTCGCTATTGAGGATCTCGCGGTGAAGCCACTTCATGTCGTAGCCGCTCTGCACGAAGCCGTCGGAGAGGTAGTCCATCAATTCGGCATTGGAGGGCGGGTTGGCAAGGTTCTGGTCGTCGGCAGGCTCCACCAGCCCGCGGCCAAAGTAGCTGGCCCAAGTGCGGTTGACGAAGGCGCGCGCAAAGTAAGGGTTGTTCTTGTCCTTGAGCCACGCCATCAGAGGCTGGCGCGGATCGGGGAACTCCGCCGCCACCACCTGGGTTCCACCCAGCAGTTTGGGTGTGATGACCCGGCCGGCAAAGTTGGGGTTGCGCCGCTTGTTTTGTTCAATCTCGCGCTCGGTCAACCGGCGCGTCGGGGGCGCCAGCACAAAAACCTCCTGCCACGGCACCGGGTCGCCTGTCTTAAGGCGGGCGTTTGCGGCGCGCTGGATCTGGTTCTGGGGGTTGGTGTTGTTGGCGTCGACGTTGGCCTCGGAGCGGATCGTGGCGGTGAGCTTGTTGTAATTGAAATCCCCATCCTCCTTGCGCACCTGCTGGGCGAAACGCAGCGGCTCAAAGAAGGCCTGGAACTGCTGAAAATCCTGCTGGGTCCATTGGTCAAAGGGGTGCTTGTGGCACTGGGCGCACTGGATGCGCACACCCAGAAAGCTGTAGGCGAAGGCCATCGCCTTCTCCTCGGCCATGCGCAGGTTCTGGCGCGACCAGAACCACGGCATGTTTTCGCGCTCGGCGAAGCTCACCGGATCCTTGTCGCGGAAGTAGCCTCCCATTTCCTTGCACATGTCCTCAAAAGTTTGATCGGGCTTGGTGCGCGTGGTGGCCAGTACGATGCCTTCGATGAGCTTGTCGTAGGGGACATTGTTGGCGATGCGGTGGTTGAGCCAGTCGTACCACTGGCGCGCCAGGGTGGTCTGAAGGTTGTTGCCAATATTATTATTGAGGCGCAGTTGCTGGGCGCTGTTGCCGGTGTAGTCAGAGAGCTTGGTGGCCCACCACGCCGCGTAGCCGGGGCGACTGAGTAATTCGTCGATCTTGCGTGAGCGCTTGTCGGCGCGGCGATCCGCCGCAAATTGCCGCGCTTCGTCGGGCAAGGGCAGCGTGCCTGTGATGTCCAGACTGGCGCGGCGCAGGAATTCCGCATCGCTGCAAACGTCCGCCGGCAGGATGCCCACCTTGCGCAGCTTTTGAATCACCAGCTGATCCACCTTGGTGCGGCCCGTCACCTTGGGGTACTTGGCGCCGTTTTGCGCGCTCACGGGAAGCATCACCGGGATGGGATGCACGCCGTTGTCATAAAACACCACCACGTGGGAATCGCCCTTGCCCAGCACTTTCACGATGCCGTCCTCGCTGACTTCCGCCACCGATTCGTCGTTGGTGCGGAATCGGGAAAGCTGCGTGACATCCTCCACCGTGCCATCCTTCCAGTGCGCCAGCACTCGCAGCGCAACCTTGTCGCCCGGCTTGGTGAACACGATTTCCTTCGGGGTCACCTCCAGCCGGTCAAACGTGCCGGTGGCCTCCACATCCAGCTTGGCCCCCTGCTGGATCCATTTGAGGAACACGTTGTGCTCCCAGCTGCCTTCGTCGTAACGGCGCCCGCCCTTGTGGGCGACTTGCTTGGTGGGCTTCTGGATGAACAGGCTCTTTTCCGGCTCCTCCAAATTCACCCGGATGCGGTACTCCTTATCGGCCGTGATGGCCTTGTGATCCTTCTCAAAGTCGTATCCAAAGAGGGACAGGCGAAAGTCGCCGCGCCCCTGGAACGAGCCATGACACTCGCGGCCACTGCAACCAAGCTTGCTGGCCAAAGGAACCACATGCCGGCGGAAACTGGGGCTCTCAGCCGTGGCAATCTTGCCGCCGAAGCGCTCATTGGCCGTCTGAAGCTTGGCGCCGGCAGCTTGTGTCGTCGGTGCGAGCGCGACCGCCAGCACCAAGGCCCATGGCAGGAAAAATCGCAAATTCATATGGTTTGGCAGAAAATAGACGCTGGGGACTTGGAGGTTATTTCATCAAAAAAACTTCCCTTTCCCACAATACCTTTCTGGTTGACTCCCGATTGCCCGGAGAATGGACATGCTGACTTTGCATCAGAGCGGCCGGTCACTCATTGAAGGCTTTGGGGCGGTTGATAGATTCCACGAAGCTCTCCGCGGTGGCAAAGACGGCCTGGGACTTGCCCGGCGGGGTGTCGAGAAAGAGCACGAAGTCCAGCGTCCGGCTGGCTTGGCCCCGTTCGCTGGCAAACTTGCGCGCGATGCCCAGTGCCGGCAGCGTGTCTTTGCCCAAAATCCGCTCCATGGGGAAGGAAAGCAGGCCGTCGTAGCTGCGGTACACCAGCTCGGTGCAGACCACCTTGTCGTCGGTGCCAAAGTCGAAGTTGAAATCGTAGGGTTTGCCGTGGTGGGTAAAGGCACGGCGCAGCGCCTGAGCAATCTGTTCACGCGACAGCCGCGGGCGCAGCACGGCCACGTAGTCGGCGTGCAGCGAGTGTTCAAGCGAGGAGAAGACGACGCCTTCGCTGACGGCCTCCACGATGACGCGCGGATGGCCGTTCTCGGGTGCGGTGTAGGCTTCCCAATGCGCGCGCACCTCGGGCGCCTGGTCGATTCCCAAGGCGCGCAGCTGCTCGGGCGTGCCCACATAGAGCGCGGCATGAGGCCAGAAGCCCGGAAGAAATGCGTTGGACAGATACCAGTTGCGCCGCTCCAACAGGATGTCGCCGGGCTGCAATTGTGGCCGGAGTTCCTCCAACTGCGCCTCCGAGATGTTCGGTGCGCGGGTGGAAATGCGCGTGTCTCCCACCAGCGTGGCCATGAGAATCTGCGCTTCGTACACGGGCGAGTACACGTCGCGCTGAGCGCGTCGCACGATGCGCGAAAAGCGGGCGCGCCACGGGTTGAGCCCGGTTTGGCGCACCTGGCGCACGGCGTCGTCGATGCGCCGCTCCAGCCATTGCATCTGCTCGTCGGAATAGGCCTGCGCGGCGCGCAGCGCCCGGCGCCGTTCGGGCCGCTCAAAGTCGTCGGCCAAGCCCAAGAACCAGCGCAGGTGCCCGCCTGAGGTGACGCTGTAGTAAACGTGGTCAAACATCCCCGCCTCCAGGCCCCACGCGGGCGCGGCCTCGTTCAGTTTGGCGCGGGCGCGGGCGTCGTCGCGGTAGCGCGCCACAAACTCGTGCCCGGTCTCCAGCGCCGTCGCGGCGGCGCACAGGCCCAGCAGATACGCCCTTCCCCGCAGCCGCTCGTCGGTGACGGCCTTGTGCCCGGCGTACATCGCCACCATGCTGGTGAGCGCGTCGCGGTGCGCCAGATAGCGGATGAAACACCAGCGGATCCGGTCGTCCTCCCGGGGCGTGTACACCTCCCGGCCTTCGGCGCGCAGCGCCGCCACCACCTGCCCGTGCAGCGACGCCGCCTCAGCGCGAAGCGCCTCCAGTTCCGCCGCGTGGATTTTCAGCCGGTCCAAATCCTCGGCGGTCTGCCGCGCCAACTGGTCGTGCGGCATGGCGATGATGGCCGCGGGGAACAGCTCGAAGGGACTGGGCGGCGCGACACTGACGCGGCCAATGTAGAAGCCGCCTCCCGCCAGCAGGGCCAACAGGCCCGCCATCGAGGCCAGACTGGCCCAGCGCGGCCATCTCGTGGCATGAGGCGGGCGCGCCGCCAGCCATGAGAAAACGATGCCGCAGGAACCCGCCGCGGCGGCCAGCGCAGCCATGGTGGCCGCGAGATTCCACCATGCCGGCGCGGGAGCCATCAGCTTCTGGCGGAACATCAACACCACCAGCAGGGCTCCCAAGGCGCCGGTGCCCGCCAGCGTGGCTTTGCCGCGCTTGCTCTCCCACCGGGCGCCCGCGCGCCAGAGGATTTGCAGCAAGCCAAGGAACACCGAGGCCACCACCGTGGCGCCCCACAAGCGCCAGCCCAGATTGGTGGGATGCAGCCGCCACGGTTCGAACCAAACCAGAAGCTGGTAAAACACCTGCGAGGCGAGCACACACAGCAGCGCCGCCCGGCCCATCGCGGTGAGAGGCCGGTCTGCCGGATGGCTCGCCCGGGCCAGCGCCAAGCCCACAAGTATGCCCACGGCACTGAAGACCAGTTGCGCGTGCAATCCCGAGAACCGGCCCCGGCCAAATCCCGCAAGCAGCAGCATCAACAGCGCCGCTGCCGTGCCCCAAAACAACTGCCGATAGGCCCGGCGCAACGCGGCCAAACCCTCCGGTTCGCCGGCCGCCGGTGAGGACTGCCCCGTGGCGGACGTCATTTGCCGGCGGCTTCCACCGCCTTCACGACCGGGGGCGCGTCCGTCTCATTGAGCGAGGCGTACGCGAACCGGGCGTGAATCTTGCCCTGCACCACCACCAGCGTGGTGACGAGCGCGCGGTCGTTGAGTTGCCAGGCGGGCGGACCGGCGGCGTCGCCAGGAAAGAGGGCCAGCGCGCAAGACTTGAACTTGAGCGCCTCATGCACGCGCGGCAGTTGGGCTTTAGTCTTCTCCTTGTCGGCCGCAAGCCACACCGCCACCAAGTACCCGCCCTTGTTTTGACTCGTGAGTGCGTCGTCGAGCGCGCGCAAGTACCTTGCCGCCGGCCGGCCCCATCCTTCCTCGCGCATCAGCACGTACACGGTGGTTTCCGCCTTGCGCAACGCCGGGTAGTCCACCTTTTTCCCCGCATGGGAGCCTGTGATGTCCTGGATTTCCAGCGCCGGAACCTTCACGCCCACCTTGGGGCCAGATTCCAATTCGGCCGCGCCCGCCGCGAAGGCCGCGCCCAAGAGAAGCAGGATGAACTTGAACTTCATGG
The DNA here is from genome assembly GCA_005809105.1 of Verrucomicrobiales bacterium. Lineage (GTDB taxonomy): Bacteria > Verrucomicrobiota > Verrucomicrobiia > Limisphaerales > UBA1100 > SYLI01. Next base: position 27,680 of record SYLI01000012.1, read on the forward strand.
TCGTGTGGAGTGGGGGGATTTGAGTGCGCTAGGTCTAGGAGTTTGCTTAGGGCAGGGGGCGTTGTCAATGGATGGGGGTGGTGTGCCGTGGAAAAAAGCTGGCCATGCGCCGTCCCCGATGGCTAGAGTCCCCGGCGTGAAACACACCTTCTCATTCATCGTCGCGGCAGCCGTTGCCGCCGGGTTCGGTTCTGGCTGCGACCAGCAAGACTCACACGACGGCCACGACCACGGCAACAAGCCGCAAAAAGTGGACAACGCCACCAAGCCCTCAGGCGGCGGTGCAACCACCCCGTCGGGCAATGCCACGACGCCCGCAGGCAACGCGACCAAGACCTCGGGCGCGGCGTATCCCATCAAGGTGTGCGTGGTCTCCGGCGAGGATCTGGGCAGCATGGGCAAGCCCGAGGAAGTGACCCACAAGGGTGTGCTGGTGAAGCTTTGCTGCGAGGGTTGCAAAGAGGACTTTGACAAGGATCCCGCCAAGTACGTGGCGCTGCTTCAGGCCGGCGGGCCCAAGCCCAAGGCCAAGCCCGAGGTTAAGCCCAAAGGCTAGGACGGCAGCCACGGCCACGCGCAGCCCCCCCCGCCCTGCTCGCGTGGCTGTCCACTCTAGAGCGGGGTTGGTGGGTTTTTTAATTCCACGAGCCATGAAACGTATCATTGCCTTGTTCGGTTCTTTTGTCGCGGGGGTGTTGATGTCCGCCCAGGTGCCCGAGTGGATCTGGCACGAGAACTCACAGGGCGCGGCGCCCGGCAACAATGAGCGGCGGTTCTTCCGCAAGGCGTTCACCGTGGAAGGCAAGGTGCAGAAGGCCACGCTGCGTTTCACGGTGGACAACGAAGGCACGGCCTTTGTGAACGGCCGGTCGGTGGCCTCGGTGCCGGACTGGCAGCAGACGGCCGTGGCCGATGTGGGTGCTGACATCAAGCAAGGCGCCAACGTGCTGGCCATCCGTGGCATCAATCACGGCGGCGCGGCGGGCGTGGTGGCGCGTTTGGAACTCTCGCTGGAAGGCGGCGTGAAATACGAGGTGGTCACCGACGCCAGTTGGGTTTCGTTCCCCGAAGATCAGGCTGGGTGGCAGCAGGTGGCCTTCAAGGCCGAGGGCTGGACGAAGGTGAAGCCCGTGGCCAAGCTGGGGGCGGCGCCGTGGGGCGACGTGTTCGTCGGCGCAGGCCCCAAGGCCGCCGCCGGGCGGCGCGAGGCGACCGCTGCGGAGTCGCTCTACACCCTGCCCGGTTTCAAGGTCGAACGCGTGGCCAACGCCGAGCCCGAGGAAGGCTCGTGGGTCAACCTGTGCAAGGACAACAAAGGCCGCCTCATCATCAGCCCGCAATGGGGGCGAGCACCCACGCCCGAGGAGGAATCGCGCCGTGGATTGCTGCGCGTGACCTTGGCGCCCGACGGCAGCGTGGCCAAGCGCGATTTCATTGCGCAGCCGCTCTACGACGCGCAAGGCATGGTGTGGGTGGGCAAGGCGCTTTACGTGGTCGTCAACAAGTACAGCACCAAGTTTGAGAGTGGGCTTTATCGGATCACCGACGATGGCACCGACACATGGCGCAAGATTGAGCTACTCAAGAAGATTCCCGGCGGCGGCGAGCACGGGCCGCATGCAGTGGAGCTGGGCCCCGACGGCATGCTCTATGTCATCGCCGGCAACCACACGAAGGTGGTCGAGAGCGTCTCCGCGCAATCGCCGCATCGCCATTACGGCGAGGATCATGTCTTGCCGCGCCAGTGGGATGGCAACGGCCACGCCGCTGGCGTGCTGGCTCCGGGCGGCCAAGTGTACCGCACCGACTTGGAGGGCAAAGAGTGGCAGATGTACTGCGCGGGGTTCCGCAATCAGTACGACTTTGGCTTCAATGCCGACGGGGAGATTTTCACCTTCGACAGCGACATGGAGTGGGAGTGGGGCATGCACTGGTACCGTGCCACGCGCGTGTATCACTGCTCAAGCGGCGCGGATTTTGGCTGGCGTTCGGGCTCGGGCAAGTGGCCCGCTTACTACGCCGATGGCCTGCCGCCTGCGCTGGACGTGGGCGTGGGCTGCCCCACGGGCACCAAGTTTGGTTACGGCGCCAAGTTTCCCGCCAAGTACCAGCGCGCCTACTACATTCTGGACTGGACCTTTGGCCGCATCATCGCCGTCCACCTCACTCCGCAGGGCGCCACCTACTCGGGCGCGATGGAGAATTTCATTTGCCCCAAGGGGCTGGTCACTCCCGGCGCACCCAAGCCGCCGCTCAACGTGACCGACATGGAAATCGGCGCCGATGGCGCGGCCTACTTCACCGTGGGCGGCCGTGGTGTGCAGTCGGGGCTCTACCGCGTGACGTACAACGGCAGTGACAGCACCGCGCCGGCGATTCTCAAAGACGAAACAGGCGCGGCAGCGCGCACGCTTCGGCGGAAGATCGAGACCTACCACGGCAAGGCGGACGCCGGCGCAGTGGAATTTGTGTGGCCACACTTGGGCAGCACCGACCGCTGGATTCGTTATGCGGCGCGCATCGCGCTCGAGTCGCAGCCGGTGGCAAAGTGGCAGCAACGCGCGCTGGACGAACAGGACGCCAACGCTGCGCTGACGGCACTCATGGCGCTGGCCCGCGTGGGCGGCAAGGAGGCGCAGGAAGACTTGCTGCGCGCCCTTTCCAAATTCCCGCTGGCGAAGATTTCCGAGGAGCAGCAGTTGGAAAAGCTGCGGCTCATTCAGGTGTGCTTTGCGCGCCACGGCAAGCCCTCCACCGACGTTGCAAAAATGGCCGGCGACAAGCTCTCGGAAGCGTATCCCACAAAATCGGAACGCGTGAACCGCGAGCTCTGCCAGCTTCTGGTATTTCTTGAAGTGCCGGGCACGGCCCAGCGCACACTCGCGCTCATCGATGCGGCGCCCACACAGGAGCAGCAGATGGCCTACCTGTTCCCGCTTCGCAATCTGGCCACCGGCTGGACGATTGAGCAGCGCAAGCACTACCTCTCCACGCTCAATGGTTTTCCCGACCCCAACGCAGGCCATGACCCGCAGGTGACGCGATGGTTTGAGGAGGCCGGGCGGCCCTATGGCGATGGCAACAGCTTTCGCAAGCAGCTCGACCTCATCCGCAAGGACGCGGCCGCGACGATGGAGACGGCCGAGCGCACTGCGTTGGCGGCGCTGGTCAATGTCAGTTCCTCAAGCGGCGGCACCGGCCGGCCCGCCGTGACCTTCCCCAAGCCGCAGCCCCGCACCACGGTGGTGAAGCAATGGGAGATGGCGGATCTGCTGCCCGACCTTGAGCGTGCTGTCACGGGGCGCAACTGGGCGCGCGGCCAGCAGGCGTTTGTGGATGCGCAGTGTTTGGCCTGCCACAAGATGGGCAACGAAGGCGGTGGTCTTGGGCCGGATTTGACGGCGGTGGCGGCGCGCTTCACGCGGCGCGACGTGCTCGATTCGATGATCGATCCCTCCAAGGTGGTCAGCGAACAATTCATGAACACCACCTTCGTCCTCAAGAACGGCGATGATGTTTCGGGCCGTCTGGTGGATGAGACGGGAGACCGGGTGATCATCCAAGCCAACCCGTTCACGGTGGACCGCACCGAAATCAAGAAGGCCGACATCCAGTCGCGCAAGCCCTCGAAGCTCTCGCCGATGCCCGCGGGCTTGCTCAACGGTCTCTCCAAGGAGGAGATTCTTGACCTCCTTGCCTACCTCGACGCAGCAGGCCGCAAGAATCACCCCGCGTTCAAGAAGTAGTGCCAAGCCGGCGGAGGGGGCAGACTACGCCAGCGCCCAGCCCTTGCGGTATTCGCGCCGAATGAAAGGCGCTGCCTCGGGCGCGTTGGTGGCTGCCAGCTTGGCGGCATCCCATTGAATCTTCTTTCCCACGCGATAGGCCACATTGCCCAGGTGGTTGGCTTCGGTGAGCCAGCCTGAGTACTCAAAGTTGGCGTGCGGCTGCTTCCCGTTGCGGATGGCGTCGAGCCATTCCTGATGGTGGCTGCGCACTCTGGGAATGAAAGGATCGGGCCCCTTGAAGCCCGCAAATTCATTCTCTGGCAGGAGCAGGTGTTTGCCATAGTCGGAAAGCAGCATGCCCTTCTCCCCCACAAACAGATGGCCGCTGCCCCATTGCGGAATCTTCTTTTGCTTCCACAAGTCGGGCTTGTTCTCGCCCTGATACCAGGTGATTTTCACCGGAGGCAAGTCGCCTCGCGCTCCGTATTCGTAGGTGGCCTGCATCGACGCAGGTGCAATTTCATCGTGCGCCGGTGGGCCGCTGGCCTCGATCGTGAGGGGCGCCTTGAGCGCGAGCGCCCAGAAGGGCAGGTCGATCCAGTGCGAGCCCAGGTCGCTCATCGTCCCATTGCCAAAATCCCACCAGCGATACCACTTCGGGCCCGGGAAATAGACATCGTGGAAGGGGCGCAAGGGCGCGGGCCCCACCCACAAATCCCAGTCCAATCCCGCAGGCACGGGCTTGGCGTCCTTGGGGCGCTCGGTGACATGCACAATGTCGCCATGGCGCTTGGCCGCCTCGGCCGACTGCAACCCCCACGCGCGCCCCACCCATACATGGGCCTCGCGCACTTTGCCGATGGCTCCGGATTGGATGAGTTCCACCACGCGCCGGTAGTTTTCCGTCGCATGAATCTGGATTCCCATCTGCGTCGCCAATGCCGGTCGCGCGGCGGCGGCCTCGCGGATCGCGCGCGCCTCCGCAATGCTGTGCGTGAGCGGCTTCTCGCAATACACATGCTTGCCGGCCTGAAGCGCCAGCAGCGTTGCAAACGCGTGCGTGTGTTCGCAGGTGCTCACCACCACGGCGTCGAAGTCACGGGCCTTGTCAAAGAGCTTGCGAAAATCCGTGAACGTCGCCGCCTGCAGGTGCTTCTGCTTGGCCGCATCCAGATTGCGCTGGTTCACATCGCACAACGCGGCGATGTACTCGCCCGACACGCTGGCCATGTTGCCCGCGCCGCGCCCGCCGGAGCCGATAATCGCCATCGCGATCTTGTCGTTGGGATTCTTTGCGCGAAGCAAAGCCGGGAAGCCCAGCGCCAATCCTGCCGTGGCTGCTGAGAGAAACTGGCGCCGCGAGGTTCCTAAAACGCGCTGGGTGCTGCGAGTAATTGGTCTGGCCATGGCCTACCTTGCATCAAGGTGAGGCCGTGGTCAATATGAGGCGTTTTTCGTACTCATCCAGAATACCGCATGCTTATTTGTATCTAGTGCAAAGCATGGGTTAATCCACTTAATCACAGGAGACTTCGAAATTCTGATTGCAGAGTGCCCGCTCCCGCGTGGCTGGCACGCTTGGGTTTTTGGCTAGAAACTGAAAACAGGCGCCTATTTAGGAAGCGTGGTATTTCACCATCCAATTTGGTGCTCCCACACGGGTTATTTCCGTGCATATCGCCTGATTCTTGGTTCACCCGCATTGGCACGTCCGATGCTCTTGGTACTCAATTTGGGTGCAGCCGCGCGTGTGGTTTATACCTCAGAAGTTGGAATTACCGCGCTAAACATTGAAGTCGCCATGAAAAGTGAAAACACATCAAAAACTGGGTTCACGCTGATTGAATTGCTGGTGGTGGTGGTCATCATCGGCATTCTTGCCAGTATGTTGTTGCCTGCATTGAGCAGTGGCAGGAAGAAAGCCAATCGCACCAAATGCGCGAGCAACTTGAACCAGATTACCAAGGCTTTCAACAGCTTTGCCACCTCGAACAAAGATTTCCCGTGGATGCTCTCGGGTACTGCAGCCAACGCGGCCTACGGGCGGGTGCCCGATCGGCGCAATGGCGTGAGCTACCACAGCGGCTCTGCAGATCGCGGTTGGTACTCGCGCAGCATCGAGGTGATGTGGTCGGTGGTGGGCGATGAGCTAAAGACCGTAAAGTCGCTGCTTTCGCCGTGCGATCCGGGCAGCCAGTCCACCAACGAATCCGAAGAAAACGAGGAGAAGAACTGGAAGGACGCGGTGTTTAGCGGCAACAACTGGGCGAATGGCTCCGGCCAGAGCTATGCGATCTGCAAAGGCTCCTCGGCGCAGGCCGGGCGCACCATAGTTGGGGTCACCAAGAATGCGCACATGTCCGATGCCCATAGCAACGGCGTGACAGCGTACGTGCGTCCCACCAGTCCGCGGCTTAACGCCGCAGGCGGATACGACCTGTGCCCCGATGGCGACCGTTGGGGTACGGGTGGCGGCTGGGGCAAGGACGCTTCGGTGGTGCATTCCAGCGGCGAGCGCTGGAACTTCTACAACAACCCGCTTCACGACGGCTGGGGCGATGTGGACGGCTGGGACGCCTACCTCAACGCCGGCCGGGTGGGATTCACCAGCTCGCAAGGGGTCAAACTCAGTGCGTTCATGGGGTCGGACGTCAGCACGACTGCGACCTTCGCTGCTGAGAACCATCAGCCGCGCAGGATCTACAACAACCTGATGATGTCCGGGCTGGACGCCAATCAGGGACAGATTGCCTTCGCGGATGGCTCCACGGGGATCATCAACGACACCGGACTGGCCTCGGCACTGCGCGAGCACGCGCAGCAGAAGGGATCGCACGACCAGCCCTTGGAAGTTTATAGCCGGCCCAACCGGCGTCGCTAGAGACAGAATAGCAATACTTTAGGCAACGCCACCCGCAAGGGTGGCGTTTTCTTTTGCGTGGGGTGTAACATAAATCCTCCACTTTGCGTCATCTCCACGCGAATGACGCTATTGAATAGCCAG
>SYLI01000013.1 GCA_005809105.1 Verrucomicrobiales bacterium
CCTGCTGCGCCGCGCGATGGGCAAGAAAAAGGTCGAGGAGATGCAGCAGCAGCGCGACGCGTTCGTCCGCGGCTGCCATGACACCCGCCAGATTCCGTCCTTCAAGGCCAATCAGATTTTCGACCTGCTGGAAAAATTCGCCGGCTACGGTTTTAACAAGTCCCACGCGGCGGCCTACGCCATTGTGGCGTACCAGACGGCCTACTTGAAGGCCCGCCATCCGGTGGAGTTTCTGGCCGCGCTCTTGACCAACGACATGGGTGACACCGCCAAGGTGGCGGGCCTGGTGCAGGAGGCCAGGGCGCTGGGCGTCTCGGTGCTGCCGCCCGACGTCAACGAGAGCCGCGTCACCTTCGCGCCCTCGGCCAAGACCAAGGCGGTGCGCTTTGGGCTGGCCGCCATCAAGGGAATTGGAGAAAGCGCCGTGGAGGCGCTGCTCACCGCGCGCGACGCCGGCGGTCCCTTTGATTCGCTGCTGGACCTTTGCGCGCGTGTGGATGGCCGCGCCCTCAATCGCAAGGCGCTCGAAGCACTTATCAAGTCAGGCGCGTGCGATAGTCTGCGCCAGACGCGCGCCTCGCTCATGGCGCGGCTCGATCGGGTGATGTCCCGCGCCTCCAGCATGGCGTCGGACCGTGCGCGAGGGCAGGAAACCCTCTTTGGCATGATGGAAAAAGGCGCGCCGCCGCCTCCCGATGTGGCCGAAGCCCTCGCCGAATGGCCCCAACAGGAGAAGCTGGCGCACGAAAAAGAACTGCTGGGTTTTTACGCCAGCGGCCATCCCCTCACCCCCTTCCATGAGGCGCTGGAGAAGTACTGCCTGCACAACGCCGCGGCACTGGCGGCGCTGCCCAGCCGCACCGTCACGCGTGTGGGGGGGCTCGTGGCCGAGGTGCGGCGCGGCGTTTCCAAGAAGAACGACCGGCCCTACCTCATCGCCACGCTGGAGGATCTTTCCGGCACGGTGCAGCTGCTGTGCACGGGTGAGGGCTTTGATGAGCACGCGCCTGCGCTGGCGCTCAACGCGGCGGTGATGGTGATTGGCGAGGTGTCCCAGGGCGATGACGGCCCCCGGATTTTTCCCCAGGAGATTCTCCCGCTCAAGGACGCGGTGCGGCGTTTCACCAAGCAGGTGCACCTGCGGCTGCACCTGGCCCGGCTGCAGCCCGATGGAATGGGAGCCGTGCGCAATCTGGTGGAGTTGCACCCGGGCACGACGCCTCTTTTACTATGCCTGCGCCGGGATGACGGCGCGGCGGTGTTTGTGGAGACCCACGACCGATACTTCGTCACGCCCTCGGCGGACTTGCAGCGCGCCGCCGACGCTTTGTTTGGCAAGGACACCTATTACGCGAAAGTGGACAGCGCCGTGCCCGAGGCAGCGCGCCGCCGTTGGGAGCGCAAGCCTGCGAATGGGCCGCAAGGTTAGGCTTCCTCTTAAAACATCAACGCCCGCTGGCGCTGGCGTCACTTTCGGGACTCTTCGCCGATGCGCACCGGCCGATATCCGCCGATGGATTTGAAGTAGAACAGGATGCCCAAGTAGATTAACGCCATGATCGCGGGGATGACCGAATCGGCCACCAGTGTCTTGCGATCGCCAGCGATGGACGCGTCCACCGCCGCCTGCTGCTCGGGTGTGCGCTTGGATTTCTCGGCCTTCTGCGCCTCGCCCAGCTTCTTGCCGTCCAGCCCGTGCTTGGCGGCAAAAACGAGAAACCTGCTCTCATCGGCCGCCTTGAATTCGGCATAGGCCTTCGGGCTGGATTGTTCCAAGGCCTCGCCCGCGTACCGGTCCTTGGCGTAGCCCAAGCCCGGCCCGCCAATCAACCCCGCCGACAACATGCCGATGCCTCCCATCATGCTGATGGCCACGGCTCCCGTGCGCGGATAGCGATCCGATGCCACGGCCAGCATCGTCGGCCAGAAGAACGTCTTGCCCACGGCATACACCGCCAGCGCCACGAAGGCACCCGCGTAGGACTCGATGCCGCTTGCCAGGTTCAAGCCCACACACGCCAGCACCGCGCAGGTGGCAAGGATGCCCACCGGCGAGAGGCCCAGGTTTTTCTCGATGAAGTGCGCGCAGAACCGGAGGCTGAACATGATGGCCGAGGTGAACACAAACAGGATCTTGCCCTGCTCGGAGGTGAGGAGGTTGCCGGTGATGTTCTGAATCCATCCGTCGGTGCCCAGTTCCACCGCGCCCACGAGCGCGTGCGCGATGAACAGCATGAACAGGAGGAACGCACCCACGGCCCAGCGCATCGTCACCCCGAGGCCCGCCAGCAGCGCACCGGCGATGATGAGCGAGCCCAGCGCCGGAAACTGGAAGGCAATCTGGACGTGTCCGCCAAAGATCATGCAAATGGCCAGAAGCCCAAGCGAGGAGAGCGACACCTCCGTCTGTTGGCGCGTCAGCATGCCCGCCACGACAAAGAGCACCGTGCCAATCACGTAGCTGGAGGCTTTGTCAAATCCCAGCGTGTTGTGGAAGAAGAGCGAGAGCAGGTAGCAGACGATCAGCCCGCCCAGGATGCCCACGTCCTTGAACATCTCGCCCAGGCTCAGCCCCTTCTGCGACGCCTCGGACTTGGGGAAGTGCTGCCCCATGAACATGAGTCCGTAGATCACCGACGGGATGAGAAACAGCGCCAGTTGCGCGCGCCAGTGCATCTGCATCTTGTCATCCAGATACCATCCGCAAAGGCTGCCCAACACCAGACCCGCCGGCCAGCTCGCGTGCAGGATGTTGAGGTAGTGCGTGCGGTTCTCGGGGAACAACGTGGCCACGAGCGGATTGGCCACGGCCTCTAGCGTTCCGTTGGCCACTGCAAAAAGGAACGAACCCCAGAAGAGCAGCTGATACGCCAGGGCCGGCCCCATCGCCTGAGTGGCCGACAAGCAGATGGCCGCCGAGGCCACGTGCAGGACAAACGCCGCAGCCACGAGCTTGCCGTAGCCCAGTTTGTCGGCGATGAACCCGCCGATAATGATGCCAAAGCAGAATCCGGAGAAACCCGCCCCCATGATGGCGCCCACCTGCGAATCCGTGAAACCGAAGTCCAGCCGCCAGTTGTCGAGGATGCCGCCGCGGATGCCAAAACCCACGCCCGCCGCGAGGATGGCCATGAAGCCCGCCCACAAGAGTCGCATTCGATTCTGTTCGCTCATGTTGTCTCCTTCCGGTTGCAAAAAGGGCGCATCCCCGGTAGTCCTTGGAAACGCGCCCCTCTTGAGCAGGTTCTGCTACCCCACCCCGCGCAGTGCGTCAACGCAATTTGACTTTGGCCCCTTGGTGCGCCTCGTCAGCGCGCCGCCTCGCTAAGCTCCACAGCCTCGTCGGACTCCTCCGCCAGCTCCGTCGGTTCGAGAGCCTTTGCCGTGGCGGCATTCTCCTTGAGGATCGCCGCCAGCCGCTCCAGCGCGCGGCGCGGCACCTGTGCGTAGACGGGCAGGTACACGGTGTTCTCGATGCACTCGATGCACTGGCGCGGGGCGCCGGCAATCTCGCGGTCGGACCGGATGGCGCGAAGCTGAGTGGAACTGCACGTCGCGTCAAAGCCGCCTTCGCGGAGCCTCGCCACCAGGCGGTTTTTGTCCGCGCTGCACACGGGGAAAAGCCAGAAGCTGTTCAGGGCGTTTGCCGCGCCGGGCACATCCACCACGCCCGCGAGCTGGCGGCGCATGAACTCGCCGGCCGCAATCCGCCCGTGGAGGAAGCCGTTGTTCGATTGCGAAAGTCGCCGCTCCAGCAGCGCGAGCTGCGGCACCGCCGGCTGCTGCCGCAGACGCGCCACGAGATCGCCACCCTTGAAATTGCGAACGGCGGCGATGACCCATTCGTCATGGCTGCTGCCGGCCAGCCGGCAAAGGCGGACAAAGCAGCCGTAGAGCACGCGCCCGGCCACCAACTTCAGCAGGGCAAACTTGGCCGCGCGCCTGAAGAACTGCAAACGCCCCTGCGCGGGATATTCGGACAGGCGCCGGCGCATGGCCTCGCGCAGGCGCGGGCATCGCACGCGCGCCATCGCGCCGCCAAACGAAGTGGCGGTTTTGATGGCCCCAAAGCTGAACATGCTGATGGCGCTTCGCGCGTCTCCCAAATAGTCCGAGCAGCCGCGGAATGCCTGCGCGCAGTCCTCAACGACATGGATGTCCGGCCTTCCGGCAAGCGCTTCGAATACCCTCTCCATGTCCATTCGCGCGCCGTAAAGGTGCGCGGCCACGACGAGCCGCGTTCGGGGCGTGAGGGCGCGCCTGAGTTGGCCGGCATTGACCTCCAAGGTCGCGATGTCCAGATCCACCGGCACGACCACCAGCCCGTGGTGCTGCACGATCGCCACCATGTCGGGAATGTTGATGCCCGTCATGATGACCTCCGAGCCGTGCGGCAGCGCCATCTCCGACAGAAAGGCGTCAAACGTCGTGCGAACGGAGAGGGCGGCCAGGGCATCGTCCTCCGCAGACCACAATTGGCGCAGGCGTGCGTCGAGCTGTTCCCGCTTCAGATCCCAGCGAAGGGTGAAGGCGAAGGCCGCCAGCAGATCGCGAAAGGAGGCATCGAGTTGCTTGCGAGCGTACATCCAGCGCGGGTCTAGGGGCTGCGCACGCCGCGCGAACCCTTGGGCGACCATAGCAAACGACCTTCACCCAAATCCAGCCTTTTGCGCCGGGTGGTCGTCACCCCCCGCTTAAAGGTACGACTGGCAAAGCGGCTTGACGATCATCTCGGGCACATGCACGCGCGCGGGCAGACACGCCAGCGCCACGACCACCGCGCCAATGTCCTCGGGCCGCAAGATTCGCGCGCGGTGTTCGGGTGTGGGCGGCGTGGGACGGCACTCCATGATGGGCGTGTCCACCTCGCCGGGGAACAGCGTGGTGATACGAATGCCGTTGGGCCGCTCGTCATCCGCCGCGGCGGCGCCCAGCGCCGTCATCGCAAATTTGCTGGCGTTGTAACCAATGCCGCCCAGCGGCGCGGCGCGCTTTCCAGAAGTGGAGCTGATGTTGATGACCAGCCCATCCCCGTGCCGTCGCATGAGCGGCAGCCCGTGGTGCAGGCAATAGAACGCGCCACTGGCGTTGATGGCCATCAGGCGGTCCCAGTCTTCGGGCGATAACTCCGAGGTGGACCGGCGCGGCACGTTGATGCCCGCGCTGTTCACCAGCAGATGTAGCCGGCCCACGTCGCGGTCGAACCACTCGAAGAGCCGCTGCACGCTCGCCTGATCAGCCACATCCACCGTGTGCGTGCGGATGCCACGCGCCTGCGCGACCACTTCGTCGAGCTTCTCCTGTCGGCGACCGGCAATGGCCACCACGGCGCCTTCCGCCGCAAGTGCCAGCGCGATGGCCGCGCCCATGCCCGTGCCGCCACCAATGATCAACGCATTCTGTCCCGCCAGGTTCATGCCGGCGGACTCTACCCGCACGGCCCCTCAGGAACCAAGCCGTTTTGACTGGGGCAAAAGGACTCGCCAGCGGCGCGACGCATGCCACACTCGCCTCATGAGTCCACGGGCCACTCCCTTCTCCCGTCGCGCTTTCCTTAAATCCACGGCAACCCTTGCGGGCGCAGCAGCACTGCCACAAATCTGGATACCCGGGGCTGCCGCGAAGGACGCTGATGGCTTCCGCAGCCTCTTCGATGGCAAGACGCTCACGGGCTGGCACAAGAATCCCGAACGCATCGGACACGGCACCGGGGGTCTGTGGCGTGTGGAAGAAGGCGCCATCACCGGCGAACAGGATCCTCCCGGAAGTGGCAATGGCGGCATCCTGCTCACCGATGAGAAGTTTGCCGACTTTGAGCTCACCATCGACATGAACCACGACTGGGGCCCCTGCTCCGGGCTGTTCCTGCGCAGCAACGATCGCGGCCAGTGCTTTCAAATGATGGTGGACTATCACGACGGCGGCAACGTGGGCCATATCTATGGCGAAGGCACCGGCGGGTTCAGCTCTCGCGCCTTTGACATCAACGGAGCCTTGGCAGACGGGCGTCTAGCCAAGCTCACCACGGCCAATTTGCGCGATCCCAAGGAGCACGGCTGCGCCTATACCTGCACGCCCGAGCAATGGCTGGCAGCGTGGAAGGTTCGCGGCTGGAACACCGCGCGTGTGCGTTGTGTCGGCGAACATCCGCGCATCACCACATGGATCAACGGGCAGAAGGTGTGCGAATTTGACGGCGCCACCTTCGAGCACAAGCAGTACGACCGCGTGAAGGTGGCGCAGACGCTCGGGCGCGCCGGCCAAATCGCCGTTCAGGTACACGGCGGCAAGGGCTGGCCCAATGGCTCCAAGGTGCGCTGGCGCAATGCGCGCATCAAGGAACTCTAAGCGGCACGAACTCATGCACCGACGGGCGCTCCTCACGATTGCGATCGGCCTGCTGGCCTTGCTCGCCCCGCGGGCGCCTCTGGCCGCTGCCGAGCCGCGGGTCACTCTCATTTACGGCCAGTGGCTGCCGGGCGAAGGTGGCGAGGCGGTTGTGGTGCGCCATCCCTTGCAGCAGCCCTTCGGTGTGGACTTCGACGCGGTGGGCACCATGTGGATTGTGGAGCTGGCCGGCGGCAGGGTGCATCGCCTGGATGCCCAAGGCCAATTTGCCACTCTCGCCGGCAACGGCACCAAGGGTCACGACGGCGACGGCGGCCCGGCGAGTCGCGCGACGTTTAATGGCATGCACAACGTGGCCGTGACTCCCGGTGGCGACGTGTACATTTCCGACTCGTGGAATTATTGCGTGCGCCGCATTGACGCGAAGTCGGGCCACATCCACACGATGATCGGCACCGGGCGCAAGGGTTACACCGGCGACGATGGGCCGATGGGCGAGGCCGCATTCTCCTTTGTCATGTGCGTGACGCTCAATGCCACGAAGGACCGGCTGTATCTGACCGACATCGACAACCGGCGCATTCGCGTGGCCGACTTGAAGACGGGACGGCTCAGTCTGGTGGCGGGCGACGGCCGCAAGGGAGTGCCCAAGGATGGAGACCTTTCAACGCGCTCGCCGCTGGTGGATCCGCGCGCGGCTGCGCCCGACTCGAAGGGCAACGTGTACATTCTCGAACGCGGCGGCCACGCGCTGCGCGTGGTGGATGGACAAGGGCGCATCCGCACGGTGGCAGGGACGGGGCAAAAGGGCGACCGGGACGGCGTGGGAACACAGGCTTCGTTTGGCGCGCCCAAGCATCTATGCGTGGATGACCGCGACAACGTCTACATCGCCGACGAAGCCAACGGCCGCATCCGGAAGTTTGACGCGGCGACGGGCAAGGTGTCCACCGTGCTGGGACAGGGCCGTGTGAAGCTGCTCTCACCCCACGGCGTGACATGGCACCGCGGCAGGCTCTACGTGGTGGACACGGGCCACCACCGCATCCTGCGCGTCGAATAGGGGCTACGCGACCTAGCCGAGTGCCAGATACTCTTGCGCATTGCGGTAGCAGATGCGCCGCACCATGCCGCCCACCAGTTCAAAGTCGTCGGGCACGACGCCCGATTGAATCCATTGCCCGACAAGATTGCAGAGTGTGCGGCGGAAGTATTCGTGGCGCGGAAAGCTGAGGAAGGAGCGCGAGTCGGTCAGCATGCCGATGAACCGCGAGAGCAGGCCGGTGTGGGCCAGCGCCTTCATCTGCCACTCCATGCCCTCCTGCTGATCGGCGTGCCACCAGCCGCTGCCAAACTGCACCTTGCCCGGCACGCCTCCCTGGAAATTGCCGGCCATGGTTGCAAACACGTAATTGTCCACGGGGTTGTTGTTGTAGAGGATCGTCCTGGGCAGCAGCCCGTCGCAGTCCAGCCGGTCCAGGAACCGCCCCAGCGCCGCCGCCTGCGGCCAGTCGCCCACCGAATCGCAACCGATGTCGGCTCCCATCACCCGAAAGAGGCGCGTGTTGTTGTTGCGCTGTGGCCCCAGATGCAGCTGCATGGCCCACCCCCTTCGCGCGTAGAGGCGGCCCAGATGTTCCATGATGTGCGCCCCAAACTGCCGCTGCTCTCCCGGCGCGGCCGACACGCCACCCCTCGCCTTGTCAAAGATGAGCGCGGCACCGGCCCCCGTGGGAAACTCATCAAAGCAGCTCGGGAAACTGTGGTCGCTCAACCGCGAGCCGCAGTCGTGAAAGTCGTCCACGCGCCTCTCCAGCGCCGCGAGAAAGCCCGCGAGCGTCCCAGTGTCATGGCCTGAGGCGGCTGCCAAGCGGTCAGCCCAGCCATTAAACACCTGCGGCTGATCCACGCTCCAGGATTTGTCCGGACGAAAGGTGGGGAACACCCGTGTTCTGATTCCAAGCCGCGCGATGGCCCGGTGAGAATCCAGGCTCTCGACGGGATCGTCGGTGGTGCACAATGCGCGCACGTCAAAGCGGCGCAGAATGCCGTGCACGGAAAGTTCCGGCGTCGCCAGCCGCTCGCCGGCCTCCTCCCAGATCGCCTCGGCGTTGTCGGGCCCAAGCAGGGTGGTGATGCCAAAGTGCCGCACCAGCTCCAGATGCGTCCAGTGGTAGAGCGGGTTTCCCAGTGTGTGCGGGACGGTGCGAGCCCACGCCAGAAACTTGTCCTTGGGATCGGCCGCACCGGTGATGAGCGCCTCGGGTTCGCCGTTGGCTCGCATGGCGCGCCACTTGTAATGATCGCCTTCAAGCCAGACCTCGGCGAGGTTGGCAAACCGGCGGTTGACCGCGATGTCAGCCGTCGGCAGGTGATTGTGATAGTCGAGGATGGGCTCGGCCGCCGCGTGCTCGTGGAAAAGCCGCCGCGCCGACGCATTGGCCAGCAGGAAGTCCGGATGGATGAACGCCATGGCCGACCGACCCTGTAGGCCAAAAGCGCGCCACTGACGAGGAAAAAGGCGGTGGCGCCGGCGGGGCATTTCCGCTACAAGGCCGCATCCATTTTTATGACGGAGGCGCGATCCACTCGACGAAATCCGGAGCAGTTGCGCAGCGCGCGCTGGTTCGC
>SYLI01000101.1 GCA_005809105.1 Verrucomicrobiales bacterium
CAACGACACCCAATTGGCCGGTGCCCTGCGCGAGCATACGCTGCAGAAGGGTTCGCATTACCTGCAGACGGAAGTTTACAGCCGCCCCAACCGGCGCAGATAAAGAAGCCCAACTTTAGCAAGACCGAAACGCCCCGAGACATCGGGGCGTTTCTCTTTTTTTCAAGAGACCTGCCAAAGCCCGCACCCTTAAAGGATTGCCGGGGCGATGCGTGCTCCCGTAACGTCGCGGCATGGGTTGGGTGATTCTCATCGCCGTGGCCTTGGCGGTGGTGTGCCTCTGCTGCGCCTTCCGATCGCTGCGAAGCGCGCGGCTTTTGGCGGACATGCCGACCTCCAAGACGACGGGCGTGTTCCTGGGCTTGGTGGAGCTCAAGGGCACCGCGGAGTGTGAAAGCCCGCTGCAGAGCGCGCTGGCGTTGCTGCCGTGTGTCCACTTCGACTGGAGTGTTGAGGAGCACTGGCAGCGTGCCGTCACCGAGCATTACACCGACAACACCGGCAAGGGGCAGACGCGCACGCGCATCGAGAGCGGCTGGACGTGCGTGAACGGCGGTGGCGAAAGCAAACCCTTCTATCTGAAGGATGATTGCGGCGCGCTGCTCGTGTCGCCCCAAGGTGCCGACGTGGAGCCGGTCGAGGTGTTTTCCAGCACCTGCACGCCGGACGATGATCTGTACTATCTCCACGGCCCGCAGACGGCCGTGGCCCACTCCACGCACGAGCGTCGTCTCACCGAGCGCGCCATCGAACTGCATGCAAAGCTCTATGTCGTGGGCCGCGCCCGCGAACGGCAGGACGTGGTGGCGGCGGAGATTGCAGCCGGCACAGACGGCGAGATGTTCCTCATCTCCACCCGCTCCGAGGAGGCCGTGCGCGCCTCGCTGGGCTGGCACTACGTTGCGTGGCTGGTGGGGGGCGCGCTTCTGCTTGGGGCAGGCCTCCTGCTGCGCGATGAGGAATTGCACCTGAGGCCCGGAGACCATCCCCTCTGGTACGCCGGCGCCGCGGGCGCCTACATCGCGGCCGCAGCCATCGGCTGGGTGTGGACGGTGTTTAACAGCCTGGTGGCGTTGCGGCAGAATGTGCGCAGGGGTTGGGCGTCCATCGAAGTGCAGTTGCAGCGACGCAGCGATTTGATCCCCCGGCTGGTGGAGATGGTGAAGGGCCTGCGCGATCACGAGCAGCGCGTGCAGGTCGAGGTGGCTTCGCTGCGAAGTCAGGCAGTGGCCGGATCGCCCGGTGGCGTTGGCGCCACCGTGCGCGGTTGCCTGGGTGCGCTGGCGGTGATTGTTGAGAAGTATCCCGACTTGAAGGCACAGGAAGGATTTCTGCAGCTTCAGGGCGAACTGGCCGGCACCGAGCAGCGCATCGCGCTGGCGCGCGACTACTACAACCACATCGCCACCTTTTACAACACGAGGCTCGAAGTGGTGCCCGACCGCTTTGTGGCGGGGCTGGGCGGCATGCGTCCGCAGTCCCTGCTGGTGACGGCCGACATCGAGCGCGCGCCTGTGTCGGTGAGCTTCGCGGCGTGATCGCGGCGAAGCGCCCGTTCCCTCACGAGGGGATTTCGAAGAGGTGCACCGGCGACTGGTTGCCGGGATAGGAGCCGTCCGCAGTCTTGGGCCGGCCGTTGCCTGCACTGGCGCGGTTCATCGACACCACGGCAAACCGCCTGCCATCCGGATGCAGCGCCACCGAATGGCAGTTGGCCATCGTGGTGTGCGCAAAATAGGGCTCCTTCTCACCCAGCCGCAGAAAGAGAATCTTGCCGCTGCCGGGCTGGCCGCTGGTGGCCAGAATGAGCGTGCCGTCCGGATGCGTCGCGACATCCATCACAAAGCCATCCTTCGCCGCGCCAAACCGCCACTCTGCCTCCTTCTTTCCCGTGGTGGTGTCCCACTGCATCAAGAGCGGTGCGCCTTCGAGAAAACCGCCACCGGCGGGTTCGCAGCCTCCGGCGAGCAGCGACCTGCCTCCCTCCGCAAACGTGAGCGTGCGCAGACCGGTGACATCCTGCAGCCGCGAGAGCTTGTAAAATGCCGACGCGTCAAACTCGCGCACCTTTTGCTTCGTCTTGAAATCCCACGTCTGCACCCGCCCCCGGGCGTCGCCAAACGCCACGATGGGCCCGGCCGGCGCAAAGGTCACCGCAAAGACGTCATCCTCCGCGCGGTGCTCGGCCAGAAGCTTGCCTTCGGTGGTCCAGATGCGGACCCACTGATCGCGCCCGCAGGTGGCCAGATGCGCTCCGTCGGGCGAAATGGCCAGACGGCGGATCCAGCCTTCATGGGCGGCGGCGTTTTCCCAGAGAGGCTTGGGCTCGGCCGCCTCGTAGTTGAATGCCGAAAGCCGCCCCCAGGTGTCCGCGCAGAAAATCCGTTTGTCCTTCGGGTGGAACGCAAGGGTCTGCACCCAGCCGTTAAATCCACGCAGATGCGGCAGGGGCACCAGTTCGACGGGCGAGAAATCCTTGGGTGGCTTGTCCGGCTTCTTGGGGTCGACGGGCGCGGGCGGTGTGCGCGCCTCGACCTTCCAGCGGCGCACGGTGCCTTCCATCGCCCCGGCGGCGGCGTAAAGACCACAGGGGCTGAATCTCACGACGCAAAGCTGGCGGTCGTTGGCAAACGCCTTGAGCTCGCGGGGAACGGGAAGGGCGTCCTTCATGCCAGCGCCTCCTTGATGGCGACCATGTCCTCGTGGGCCAGCGGCAGCGGCTGGCCGTTATTGTCGTACTCCGTCTTGCTGGAATCGATGCCCAGCGCCCGGAACCACGTGTGGAACAGGGCGCCAATGTCGTGGCCCTTGTCCTTCACCTCGGTGCCCTTTTCGGTGGTGCTTCCCACCACCACGCCGGCGTTGAGCCCGCAGCCGGCCATCGCGACGCTCCACGCCTCGGGCCAGTGATCGCGCCCGGCATGGCCATTGATGCGCGGGGTGCGGCCAAATTCGCTCATCACGATCACCAGGGTATTGGCCAGCCGCCCCGAGGCGGCCAGATCCTCGATCACCGCGGCAAACGCGCGGTCGAACTTGGGCACCAGCGACGCGTGGGCGTTGAAGTTGTCGCCGTGCGTGTCCCAGCCGTAGCTGCCCACTTTGACGAACCGCACGCCCGCCTCCAGCATGGTGCGCGCCAGCAGCAGGTGCTGGCCCAGCTCGGTGCGGCCGTACCGGTCGAGGTCCTTCGCGGGAAACTTCGAGGTGTCAAACATGTCTTGGCGCTTCATCAACTCCAGCGCCGTGTCGAAGACAAAGCTGCTGGCCTCCGTGTGGGCGGGCCGTCGGGGCGCCGCGTAGCGCCGGTTGAAGAGTTCGCGCAGCTCATTGCGCTCCACATCCTCCGCGGCCGTGATCGACGCGTGCCGCAGCAGATCCTCCGGCGCCTTGCCGTCGCCAAAGGCGAGCGAGCCGTACCGGGGGCCGAGAAAGCCCGCGTCCTCTGTCTTGAAACCGCCGCTGCCGGGCTTCACCCACACATAGGGCGGCAGCTTGGACGCCGTGGGCCCCATGAGCTTGGCGATGGCCGAGCCAAAGAACGGGTAGGCCACGCCGCGGTTCTTGGGGTCGCCGCGCTGGATGCGCGCCACGCCCGAGGAGTGCGCGTTGTCCTGCGTGCTGACATTGCGCACCACGCACAGCCGGTGCGCCTGCTTCGCGCACTGGGGCAGCAGTTCGGAAAAATGCGTGCCCGGCACGCTCGTGCGGATGGCCCGGAACGGCCCGCCAAACTCCGTGTTGGGCTTGGGATCCCAGCTTTCCAACTGGCTCATGCCGCCGTCCAGCCACACGAAAAGCACCTGCTTTTCCCGCGCTCGCAGCGCCTCGGCAGCGGGTGCGGAGAGAAGACCGCCTAGGCCGCCCAGCGTGCCCGCCGACGCGCCCAGAAACTGCCGCCGCGACGCCGCGTGCTCCCAGGGTTTGCAGAGCGGGTTCATCTAGTGGTTGGTAAAAAATTCGATGGAGGAAATCATCGCCCACGCGAATCGGCCCAGCGCGCGCTCGCGCTCGCCCGCGTTTCGTTGCAGGTGCGTGGCCAGCGCGGCCTTCTCCTCCGCGGCCGCCGGCCGTGTGAAAATGGCCAGAGAGAGCTCGTCGGCCATCGCCGCCGTGTCGGTCATGGACGCGACGCGGTCCACCAGGTTGCCCCTGCGGCGCTCGAGCAACCACTGCACACGGTCATTGTTACGCAGAAAGAGCGCGGCGCGCAACGTGGGGTTCACGGCCAGCTCCGGCTCGCGGGGCGCGTTGGCCAGCGCACCCAGAAACGTGGTTTCAAACTCCTTCAAGGTGTGCCTGGGGCCAGCCAAGCCCTCCCAGCCCCTGCCTTCGACGATGCGTTCCTGCTCGCCCAAGGCCGCGAGGACGGCGCGCAGGAACTGCTCGGCCGACAGCGGCCGTTCGAGTGCGGCCGTGAAGAGTTCCACCGGGGCCGCCGGCGCGCCCGCAGGCAGAACGCCGGTGCGCTGATAGGCTTGCGTGAGCGCTAGTTCGCCCACCAGCCATTTGAGGTCGTACCGGTGCGCCACTAGTTCCTTGGCCAGCGTGTCGATGAGTTCAGGATGCGAGGCTGGATTTTCTGCGTGATGCAAGTCCAAGGGCTCGACCAGTCCGCGCCCCATGAATTGCCACCAGATGCGGTTGGCGATGTTGCGGGCAAAGTACGGATTCTCCGGCGAGGCCATGCGCCGGGAGAGTTCGCCCAGCGCGCTGAACTTGGGAACGCCCGCCGAGCGGGTCTTTGTGTTGGGCGGCACGATCCAGAGCGGGTCCTTCGCAGGGTCGGGCAGGGGCACCTCCGCGCCCAGCGGCACGCGCGGCCCCGTCGAGCCTTTCACCTGATTGAGCACCGAGACGAACTCATACTTGTTGGTCATCAAGCCTTCCTGAACCCACGGCGTCTTGTAGTCGCCGGCGGCAGCCTGAAGCCGCGCGTTGGAAAACACGGTAAAGAGCCCGTTGAAATCCACCTGCTTGTATTCCTTCACCGTGAGATGGCGGTGGCACTGGCAGCACTGCAAATCCACGCCCATGAAGAGGCGCCCCACGTCGCGCGTGAGGCCCGGATAATCCGTCTCCTGCTGGCCCACCTTCTCCAGCCGGCGCGTGATAAAGTGGCCGGCCCCGCGCAGGCTCGCGTCCTTGAAATCCGGGCTGAGCATCTCGCGGGTCATCTGGTCCCACGGCCGGTTGGTGGCGAAGGCGGCGCGAAGGTAGCCGCGCCAATCCTCGGAATCGCCATTGCGTTCCATCAACTGGATGTTGAACACCTCGGCCATGCGCTCGGCAAACGTGGGCGCGGCCATCAGCCGGCCAATCAACTGGGCGCGCTTGGTGGGCGAGGGATCGGCGATGAATTGCCGCGCTTGCGTTGCGCTGGGAATGGTGCCCGCAAAATCCAGCCACGCCCGGCGCAGGAATTCCGCGTCGGCAGCCGGCGCCGCCAGCCGTTGACCCGAGGCCGTGGCCTTGGCCGCGACGAGCTCGTCCACGCGCGGATGCAGCGGCGCGGCGGCAAGCGCGCCCGGTACGCCCAACGCAGTTGCCATCGCGGCGCCCAGTGCAAGCGCACTCAGGTGTGCGGCGGTTTTTTTGGGCCACTGCATCGGTGAATATAGACGTGCCGACAAGGGGGTGAATTGAACCGGATTTCCCCCTTTTTTACAGAACATCCTTGCCGGTCAGAGCGGCACCGATAAACTCTCCCACCGCTTCCCAAAAATCAAAATGAATACTGTTTCGACCCTCAAAACCATCACGAAGAACACCGCTGCGAAAGTCGGCGCCGAACTTTCCCGCACCGGCGGCCTGCTGCGCCTCGCGCCCGCGTGGGTGCCGCGCTCCTTCCTCCAGCCGGGCCTGCGCATC
>SYLI01000102.1 GCA_005809105.1 Verrucomicrobiales bacterium
AGCGCGTCTTCATTGGATCCGCCGCCGCCACCCCCACCACCGCCGCCGCCCCCACCGCCTTCCTTCGCGGACGCCAGCAGGTCGGCCCACTTGTTAAACTGATCCTTCATTTGATTGGCCCCGCGAATGGCCTTCATCGCAATGTTCTGCCGGATGAGGTTTGCGTTCTCGCGCAGCTGTTCGCCGGCCTTCTTTTCCTCCATCTCACGAGCAACCTGCCCGAACTTCTCTTCCTTGCGGCCGGTCTCCTCGAAGAACCGGTTGATCTCGCCCTGCAACTCCTCCGCATCGCGACTGTTGTGCGTCTGATCCAGAGTGAAATCGCGCAGCATGTCCTGCAGCTTCTTGACCAGCTGTTCGGGCACCGCACCGGCAAGCTCCGCAAACTTGCCCTTGAGGCCTTCCTCGATTTTCTGCTCTGAACCGGCCACCTTGCGCAGTCTGGCGATAATGGTGTTAAGGAACATCGCCTCGACGGTCTCGGCGGACTTCTGCTGCATCTGCTTTAACTGATCCAGTGCAGCCTGCTCATTCTTGAGTGCCTCGCCCAGTTTCTCCTGACGACCTTGCTGCCCCTGTTGGCCTTGTTGACCCTGGTCGCCCTTCTGGCCTTGATCGCCCTTCTGGCCTTGATCGCCCTTCTGGCCTTGATCGCCCTTCTGGCCTTGATCGCCCTTCTGGCCTTGATCGCCCTTCTGGCCTTGATCGCCCTTCTGACCTTGGTCGCCCTTCTGGCCTTGATCGCCCTTCTGGCCTTGATCGCCCTTCTGACCTTGATCGCCCTTCTGGCCTTGATCGCCCTTCTGACCTTGATCGCCCTTCTGACCTTGGTCGCCCTTCTGGCCTTGGCTTGCCTGGCTGAGATTCTCGGCGGCCTTGCCCATCGGATTCTGAGCAATGCCTTCAAGCTTCTGCTTGGCTTCAGCCATCTGCGCCTTGGTTTCGGGGCTGATGTCCGGATTGCCAAAGGCTCCCTCGGCCAACTCGCCGATTTCGCGGGCAAGATTGCGCAGATCCTGCGCAAGATTGCGTTGTTCCTGCGACTGGTTGCGCAGTTCCTGGCCGGTCTCCGGGTTTTCCTTCTGGGCGTTGGGCCGGCCCTGAATATCACTCCCCTCATTGAGCAGGCGTTCCTGACGGCGAACCATGTTGTCCAGCTCGGCCATCTTTTCCTTGAAAAGATCCTGGATGATCTTCGCGTGTTCGGCCGCCGTGACGATGCGGATGTGGAAGGGCCGGGAGATGAACTGGCGGCCATCCTTGTGGAAGTGATAGTCGCGCGCCAGAATGGTGAGCGTCACATCCGTGCCTTCTTTAAGGCCCAGCAGCCGCCCTGAAAAAACGAACTCGCCATCCAGACGCATCGCCTTGGGGTCGCCATGCTGGATGAGCACCTCATCGCGCTTGATGACCTCCTCCGAGCCAATCCTGCGGGCCTCCCAGCGAAGCCGCATTTCGTAAAGGCCCAAGTCATCGGAGGCAAAAATGCGGATGGGGAACGTGCGGTTGATAAGCACAGCCTCGGTGTTTTCCATTCCCGGCCAGTCGGTCCAGTCGGCAAAGGGGCGCTCGTCCGGACGCATCTCAAATCCGCCGCTCCAGGTGTCCTTGGCATGGGCGTCCATTTCGAAGGTGTCCTTCCAAGAGGCGACCGTGAGGCTGGTGGCCGCGGCGCCATCCAGCGGCAGGGGCACGGTGCTAAATTGCTGCGCAAAGCGCGAAGCGCCGGCAAAAACCATGTGGTGGTATTGTTCGACCGCCAGTTCGGGCACCGCCAGGCGGATGCGCTTGGGCGAGGTGCCGGCGAGCGCCGCAGGCGTCAGATAGGCCTTGGGAACCTTGAGTTTCTGTGCCCATGTGTCGAGCGTGCCGGCACCGGCTTCACCGGCTTTGAGAGCGGCCCCCACCTCGGCGGCAGCCTGAGAAAGCGTGGCCTGATCGGACTGCGCCAAGATCATCCGGGCCAGCGTCTCGGCCGTGACGAGTTCGATGGGCAGCCCCAGCTTGCGCGCCAGTTCGGTACGGTGATCGGCCGTGGCTCCCCCCTGCAACTGCGTGCGGTAACCCGACACCGCCAGCGCATCAAAAGCCTCGCGCAACCGCAGCACCTCCGCCTCGGTCAGATCAACCGACACCATGTATTCGGCGGAGAGCAAGTCACGGAAGTTGTCGGAACGAACCTCGAAGGACACCTTGCTTCCGAGAGGGAAATGGGTGGAGGCATCAGCGGAGACCACCTCGGTAGGGCGCTGCAGATAGTCCGGATAAAACACCCGCGCCACCTTGTCGGCGCGCAGTGTGGGCCGGGGGATGGGCTGGATGAACACGCGCTTCTTGATGTCCACGAGATCAATCGAAAGCTCGCCCGGCTTGGTGCGGCCCTTGAGCTGCACATTAAAATCGCCCGTGATGCGGTCGCCTTCGCCGCGCTTGAGGTTTTCCAAATCCACCGACTTGGCCTCGCCATCGGCCTCCACCACCGTGGCCTGAAGCGGATTGGGCAGAATGCGATCGGCCGCCTTTGCCAGATCGGTCTGCGCACCCACCTTGTCCTGCAAGAATTTTTCGGCGTCTTCGGCAGCGCTCACCATCTGCTCGCGCCAACGTCCGAACCTGCCGACGAAGGGATCGGCATTAAAGCTGGCGTGCACCCGGCTTTGCTCGCCCGCGGGAACGACAAAGATGTTGTCCACGCGCCGGCCCTTGCCCGTCACCTGGGCAACCTCGATGTACTTGATGCGGCCGGAACCATCGCGGACTTTGTAGATGGCCGGGCCTCCCTGCCCCTTGACGCCCAGCTCGTGCACCGCCAGAACGCGGTTGCGGTCGATCTCACTTCCCACGTTGATGTCGTCCTCGCCGACGGCCGCCAGGGTCAGCCGCTCGGTGGAGCCCACCGGGTTGGCCAGGCGGGTCAACTTGTTCTCAAAAATCCGGGGCACCCAGAAGGCGGGCAGCATCGCCACGGCCAGAACCAGCAGCGCGAAGACAAAGTAGATGCGCGGCTTGCGCGTGGCGACGACGGTGCGGAAGTCGTACGCTCCGGCCTCACGGGCCACCTGGCCGATGGCGGCGCGGCGAAGGCCCTCAGAGGCATAAGCCGGCGCGGTGTGCGGGTCGGCCAGTTCCACAATGCCCAGCAGGCGGTCACCCAGCTTGCGGTGTCCGGACTGAACCAGCTTGGAGAGGGCGCGGGTGTCGCGCTTGTTAAACACCCAGAGTTGCAGCCACTGCCAGCCGAAGTACGCGGCCGCGGCCGCCGCCAGCGTGAAGAGGGCCAGGCGCGTGCCCACGGCCGTCTCCGCCGCAAGATCGGCGACAAAGAAAAGGGTAAACGCCAGAAATGCCCCCAGCAGGGTTCCGCTCACGGCGAGCACGGTGTCGACCCACCACAGTTTGCGTTCCAGAGTTGCAAACTTGGCCTGCAGCTGGGCAGGCAGTTCCATCGTCACACGGCCTTTGTTGTCCATAGCACCTCTTCCTCCGGTCCCCCCGGTTTTGCTCCCTGATTAGACGCTAAATCAGCCCCAGCACCTTACGCATTGTCCAATAAACTGCAAGGAGGAACAAAATCAGCCCGCCCCACCAAACCTGCGCCCAGAGCTTGTACTCCTCGATTTCCGGCTTGTAGCGGATTCGCTCGGTGATTTGCTCGATCATGGGGGTCAGATTGGCGATGGAGTGTGCGCCGCCGCGGGTGTCGCGCGCCAGCTGGGAAAGCATGGCGGCGTTGATGGGCCGGCCGATGACCTCGATCACGGTCTGCTCGGCCGTGACCGACTTTTTCACCTCGCGGCGCGTCTTGCTGGTGGAGGCGCGCACCCCATAAGGCCCGGCCTCATCCAGCAGGATCTTGCTGCGGTAATTGCCCATGCCGCCGGGCACGGGCTCGAAAGTCAGGCGCTTCTCTCCACCGCCGGGCAACTGCACCTCGGCTTGGACGATTTCATCGGGTGCGATGCCGGCCCAATCGGTGAGGATGGCCTCGATGTGGAGGGTGTCGCCAAGTTTGGGGCGTTCGGGCGAAAAGACCAGATGCATGCCCTGCCCTCCGGCCTGTTTGCGCTTGTGCGCCATCCACCGCACCACCTGTCCCCAGAACCGGTAATGGTACTTGTCCTCCACACCGCGGCGCCAGCGCCACGCACTGTCGGTGCCCATGAAAAGCACCTGCCCGTTGCCCGCCGCGTGCGAGACCAGGAGCGGCAGGTAGCCGTACTGGTTGCGCCGGGTGGAATGGATGGCGAGGATTTGCGAGCCGGGCACATCGCGCAGCACGCCCGCGTGCCAGAAGAAGCCCGGCAGAATGGTTTTCCAGAGCTCCTCGTTTTCAAATTCGTCGCGCCCCAGAAGCATGAGCGGGTTGCCGCGCCCTTCGGGCAGCAGGCTAAAACGCGATTCGTTGACGGTCCAGTCGCCGCGCGGCGCCTTGAGGTCGTACGCCACGGGCAGCAGATCGGCCAATGGATGCGGGATATGAATCTGGGTGCCCGGCTTGAGGCTGTCCAAGTCCACACCCGGATTGGCGTAGCTCAGGGTGCGCGGCGCAATGCCGTGGAGGGCGGCCACACTCTGGGCCGTGTCGGCCGGCTGCACGTCATGAGTCTTCCAGCGGTAGAAGGAAATCTGGTAGCCCAGCTGGCCGGGCATGAACACCAGTCCGGCGGAGTGATGCTCCACCAGATTCTTGATGTGCCGCGCCTGCTCGTCGCTGATGCCGCCCGGCCCCAGACCCACATCGCCCAGAAAGATGACGTCAAAGTCGGGCAACGACACCGGGCCGACCACGAGCTTCTGTTCCGGCGTGCGGCTCAGCGCCGGGAAGCCATTGAGATAGTTGTTGCCATCGCCCCGCTGCAGGCCCGGGTGCAGCAGCAGCACGCGCGGCGCCACGTCCGGATCGCGCGTGAGCGCGTTTCTGAGATACCGGTACTCCCACCGGGGCGCGCTTTCGATCACCAGCACGTTGTTGGTGTTGCGCTGGATGTGGATGGCGAAGGACTGGACGTTGTTGGTCTTGAAGAGCTCCTCGGGCGACACGGGCAGATCCACCTTCATCCGGTGTGGCCCGCTGCGAATGGGCTCCCAGATGAAGGTGCCGGTGGTTTGGCCCCGTGCGGGCACGATGACGCGCTTGGAATCAACCGCCTCGTTGTTCTCCGCGCGAAGGAGGATGTTGGTGGACACCTCGCGCGTGAGGTTGTTGCGAACGCGGTAGGGCACCGCAATGCGGTCGTCCACCACGCCAAAGGAGGGGATGTCCTCGAGCACCAGCTCCACATCGGGCAGATAGGTGGTGCGGCCCAGATCGGTGACGACGTGCGCACTGGCGTTGCGTTCGCGCAGCGCGCGCGCCGCTTCCTCCGTGGGGGGGCGCCCGATGTTCCAGTCGCCATCACTCAACAGCAGGAGCGCCCGCAGCGCGTCGTGCTTCTCCGCCTCGGCCAGAATGGCACCGCCGATGTCCGTGCCCACCAGGCGCGAAGCCGACGCATTGCCTTCGGGCTTGGCGAAGGGCTGCACATAAACCCGCGCCTCCACGCTGCGCTTTTTAAGCTCGGCCTGCAGCACCTCGCCCAGCCCCGCCAGCCGCAGCGGCACGGGCTTTGACTCCGCGCTCCGGCGCACGGTGAGCTGCACCGACTGCCCCGGGGCGCGTCCTTCCAGCAATTTGGCCAGCAGCACCCCCTGCGTGCCATTGCCGTCCAGTTGCGTGATGACATCGCCGGGCTGCAAACCGGCCTCGTGGGCCGGGCCGGGCTGGAAGACCTGCAGCACCCGCTCGCCCAGCGGATCGGGCTCGGTCAAGGCACCCAGCAAACCCAGCCGCGCGTCCATCAGGCGCTGGCGCGACACCGGCGCAGAGCTGCGTCCCATGTCCACATCCTCCGTGGTCATGCTGGCCGATCCATCGGCGAGCACGAGCAGATCCACCTGGGGGTCTTCCGTGCGCGGCTTGGATCGATGAAACTCTGGCTTGCAGAGCGTAAAGAGAATGAGCGCCATCGTGATGAAGCGCAGGATTTCCAAAAACGCCACGCCCGCGCCGCGGCGACGGTGCCAGTTGAGAAAGCAGAAGAAGCCCGTGGCCGCCAGCACGAGCAGCGCGAACACCAGCACCAGGGTGGGGACGTCGGTGGTCAGCATCGCATCAGGTACTTGCCGCCGGCTGCACCTGCTCGCGGCCCACCACCGTTTCATCGGAGGTGCGCGGCAGGATCAGGATGGCTTCGCCCAGAAGGAACGCCGCCATGAACACCAGAAACCAACGCCAGATTTCCTTGGGCCCGTCGGCGGCCTTGCCAGCCTCGTTGGAGGAATTCTCCCAATGAACGTACAGGGGAACCTCTCCCATCAGCCCTTTGAGCAGGTGCTCCTGATCCGGGCCGTAGTGTCGGGGATCGTCCTCGGAAACCGGGCGGTTGAGTGCCAGAACCTGGCCGTCGGCCGACTCGTAAATGCCCGCGTCGCGGCGGTAGTCGGGTGCTTCGCCCTCGCCCACCTTGGCGTTCCACACCACCGCAGCCGTCTCCGCTTCGGGCTTAAACACCCCCACCAGCCGGCTGTGCGCCACGGAATAGCTTCCCGCGCCCAGGGCCTCTCCGGCTTCCAAGAGCCGTTGCACGAGGATGAGGAAAATCCATTCCTCGTGGAGGCTCGACCACCCCTCATCCGGACGTGTGGCCAGAAAATACGCCTGACCGCGCCCGACGAGCTGTCTTGAGAGCAACGGCACGCCGTCCTCGTAGTGCGCCAGAAGGTGGTGGCCGCTGCCTGCCGCCTCCAGTTCCGCCGCCCATTGTTTCACCCGCGGTGCCAGACGCAGGATGGCCTGAGTGGCGGCCGATTCCTGAAGAACGTCCTGCGCTTCCAGGGGAGCCACCAATTCCGCCGCGAAAGCCTGCGCACGGTCGGCCGGCCAGCGCGCCGTTCCCAGCGCCTGAGCGTCTTGATCGGCCTTGCGCAGCGCATCCAAGAGATCGCGCATGAGGTTGCCAATGCCCGCGCCTGTTTCGCCCTTGGCCACGGCCTCGGCAATCTGGCGCGCTGCTTCGATGTGTTGGACGGCCCGCTTGCCGTGATCCACCAGCAGGCTGCGCCGGATGGTGATGAGGTCGGTCACCGGCAGAGGCTTCTCGTTCTGCGCATTGGCCAGAGGACCTTCGCGGTCTTTCCAGCCTCCCACCAAAAACCCACCCTGCTGTTCACCCTTTCCCGTGGCATTGCCCTGAATGCCGGGGAGCGCCTGGCGCCAGCTTGCCAGCGGCTGGCCGGCGGCATTGGTGGCCGCCTGTGCCGCCCTCCATGAGAGACCTGCAAAAGCACGGTCGGAAGCCACGGTGGAGTTGGCTTCAGGAATGAAAAGAGCCACTCCTCCCTGTGCCAGATAGCGTTGCAGTCGCCCACCCGTCTCGCCGGCGGGCAGCGCCCCGTGCCAGAGCACCGTGGCGTAGTCTTCAAATTTGACCTCGGAGAGCGCGTCCTGCGAAACAATGCGCGCAATGTTGTGGTCGAAGGGATCGGCAGCCAGCCTCAGGTATCCTGCGGTGGGGTGTGCCGGGCCCACCACCAGCGCGCGGGCCTTCTCCAGCCCGGGCCCGTACACAAAGTAGCTGCGGTTGTCGCGGGGGTTGTCATCGGTGGCGAAGCGTTCCCCGTCCTCCGAGAGGTCGATGCCAATCTGCACGTAACCCCAGCCCGTGGCGGGGGCGCCTGCCAAAGGCAGGAAGACGTTTTGCACGAGCTCAGCATCCTGCCCCTGTCGCTTGGTGGTGGCCGCCGACAGATTGAACTGGCGGTGTTCAGCGTCCACTTCGTTCTCGGCTACGTCCTTTCCATTGAGGTGAAACTTGAGCGGCATGGGCCGGGTAGCGTCGGCCGGCCCGGTGAACTTGAGCACCAGCTCGAGGCGCTTGTCATTGCGCACCTCGCGCTGACGCGCCTCCTGCACGCGCACGGCAAAGTTGTTGCTGACAGACTGGGTCTTGGCCAGCACCTGCAACCGGGCCTTGAAGGGCAGTTCCTTTCCGGCCAGTCCCTGCGACACGGCCGCCCATCGCCCGGCGGCGTCGGGATGCCAGTTGCTCTGCTGCATGTCCGAGGCCAGCCAGATGTCGCAATTGCCCGACTTGTTTTTCTTGAGCCACTCTGCGGCCGTCTCCAAGAGGCGCGGCACGTCGGTGGGCACGTCGGTGGCGTTGATTTCAAACTGGGCGGCCAGTCCGCTCTGCTCCATCTGCAGGCGGTCCACGCGCTGGGGCGTGCCCACCACGGGGTCCAGATACCACAGCTCAATTCCGGGAAAACTCTTGGCGGTCTGCTCGAGCAATCGCACCGCCGCCTCGCGCTTGCTTAAACGGGCGCCATCGCGCGATTCCATCGTGACGGAGCGGTCGAGCACGAAGAGCACCGTCTCGGGCTTGCCCGAGAGCATGCCGCCCAGCCAGCTGCCCGCCAGCGGCCGGCTGAGCGCCATGATGAGTGCCAGCACCGCCGCCATGCGCGTGAGCAGGATGAGGAACTGGCGCAGCTTGGCGTAGCGGGTGGACTTGCGCGAGGCGACGCGCAGAAACATCATGGCCGCCCAGGGCATGCGCTTGTGGCGAAGCCGGTTGAACAGGTGGATGAGCAGCGGCACCAGCACCAGGGGCCAGCCAAACTTCAGGGCATTCCAGTTGATGAATTGGTCGAACATCCCCCTAGTCCTTCGCGTAGCGCTCGCGCTCGACGAGGAAATCGGCCAGAACCTTCTCGTAGGTGGCGTCGGTGGTCACGCGCCGGTAGTCAGCCCGGAACTTGTTGCAACCCTCGTGCAGTTTCACCAGGTACTCGTTCACCGAGGCGATGTACTCGCGCCGGATGACGTCGGGCTCGGCGAGCAGGATCGAATCGGTCTCCATGTCCACAAAGCGCATCGGGCGGTCAAACTGGAAATCCAGCTCCTGCGGATCGAGCAGGTGGAACACGGCGAAGTCGTGACGGCGAAAGTGGAGGTGCTGGAAGCAGTGGATGAGCTCGTCCACATCGCAGAAGAAATCGGAGATGATGATCATGAGCGCGCGCGAGCGGATGCGCTCGGCCAAGGCGTGCAGCTCGGTCACCAGCCGGGTTTCGCCCCGGGGCGCGGCGCCCGCCAGCGTGTCAAAGACGTAGCGCAGATGGGCAGGATTGCGGCGCGGCGGAATGTCCGAAATGAGCTTGTCGCCCACGCACTGCAAGCCCACGGCGTCGCCCTGATGGCTGGTGATGTAGGCCAGCGTGGCGGCGATGCGCCTGGCGTAGTCAAACTTGCGCTGCCCCTTGTCGCCAAACCCCATCGAGGCGCTGCAATCGAGCACGATGTAGTTGCGCAGGTTGGTGTCGGCCTCGAATTCGCGGATGAAGTACCTGTCGGTGCGGGCCAGCACGCGCCAGTCCAACCGGCGCAGGTCGTCGCCGGGCGAGTACTTGCGGTATTCGGCAAACTCCACGCTGGAGCCGCGGTGCGGGCTCTTGTGGTGGCCGGACATGGTGCCGATCATCGGCGTGCGCGCGTGCAAAAACCGGCGCATCAGCCGGCCCAGCACCTCGCCGTCCAAGAATTGGCTGTAGGCCCCCTCAGCCACGCGCGCCGACCTCTCGCTGATTCTCCAGGAGCTTCTCGATCACAAACTGGCTGTCCACGCCCTCGGACTGCGCCTGGAAGTTGGTGAGAATGCGGTGCGAAAGGACGGCCTTGGCCACCGCCTCCACGTCCTCCATCCGCGCCAGATAACTTCCGTGGAGCACCGCACGGGCCTTGGCACCGCGCACCAGATACTGAACGGCGCGCGGACCAGCGCCCCAGGTGACCCACTTGCGCACCCATTCGTGGGCGCTGTCGTACTTGGGCCGCGAGGCACGCACCAGATCGACGATGGCGTCGTACACGTGATCGGGAACCGGCACGCGCTCCACCAGCGACTGGTAATTCATCAGCGTCGGCCCGTCGATGACACGCTGCAGCTCGCCCTGAAACTGGCTGGTGGTCTCGCGGGCGATGCGCCGCTCGTCCGCCGCCGTGGGATAGTCGACGTGGATGAGGAACATGAAGCGGTCGAGTTGCGCGTCGGGCAGCGGGTCGGTGCCCTCCTGCTCGATGGGGTGC
>SYLI01000103.1 GCA_005809105.1 Verrucomicrobiales bacterium
AGATCTTCCTTGTGCGTGGCCACTGCCCACAAGTGGCCGAAGGGATCGGCCACGACTCCGGAACGGTCGCCATAGAATTGATCCTGAACAGGCTTCACCAGATGCGCGCCGGCCGTCAATGCGGCCGCCACCACCGCATCCACGTCCGGAACATAGAGCATCAGAAAGACCGGCGTGCCGCCCAGCGACAACGGGCCACGCGCGCCCATCGCGGGCCATTCGTCGGTCATCATGAAGCGCGAATCGCCGATGCGCATCTCCGCGTGCTTGATGACGCCCTCAGGCGTGGCGAAACGGACTAACTCCACCGCGCCGAAGGCCTGCTTGTAGTGGTCCAGCGCCTTGGCGGCATCCTTGATCACCAAGTAAGGGGTGATCGTATGATAACCCTCGGGGATGTAGTTCACGCTCATGCCAGTCCTTTGGTGGGAGTTCACGCAGAGCACACCATCGAAGTCCGGCTGCGTCAATGCCCTTTGCCTTTGGCGGGAAGCCGCCGGTGCACCTTGTGCACGGCCGCTTGCGCGGTGCATTTCATCACCACCTCGTCGATGCACACGTGCGGCGGGCGCGACGCCATCCACACCATCGTCTCGGCGATGTCCTCTGCTCTCAGCGGCTCAATTCCCTCATACACCTTGTCGGCCTTCGCGCGGTCGCCCTTGTAGCGCACGAGCGCAAACTCCGTTTCCGCAAGCCCGGGATCCAGCGTGCAGACGCGGATGGCCGCCGCGCAGAGTTCCAGCCGCAGCGCGCGTGTGACCTGCAACGCGGCAGCCTTGACTCCGCAGTACGCCGAACCTCCCTCGTAGGCCGCGCGACCCGCCACGGAACCAACATTGAGAATGAGGCTGCCCGGCGTGTCCGCCAAAAGCGGCAGCGCCGCCCGCGTCACACGCAGCACTCCCAAAAAGTTGACCTGCACCATCGCCTCCCAATCCTCGTCCTTGCCCTCGGCCACCGTGTCCACGCCGTGCGCGCCGCCGGCGTTGTTGACCAGCACATCCAGCCGCCCGGTGCGCTCGCGCAGCCATCCGATGCAGGCGTTGACACTCGCGGTGCTGCCCACGTCCATGACGTGATGGTGGGCCGATGCGGCGCCGGCTTCCGCACACTCCGCGGCCACGGCTTTCAGCCGGTCGCCCCGGCGCGCCACGACGACCACATGCGCTCCTTGCGCCGCAAACGCGCGGGCCGCCGCCGCGCCAAAGCCGCTGGATCCGCCCGTGATGAACACCCACTTGCCCTTCAGTTCCGAGTTCATGCGCGATGGTTGTACCGGGCGCGCCTCACCCCGGCAAAAACCTTTTCCACCGGCACGCACTCAGCTAGAGTGCGCCATGCACCGCATCCCCCTTATGACACTCTGTCTTCTCATCACCGCGTCGGCTCGCGCCGCCGACCCGCCGGTGGGCACTTATTCCATCGTGGCATACGACCCCGCCACGGGCGACCTGGGCGTTGCCGTCCAGAGCAAGTTCTTTGGTGTGGGCTCCGTCGTGCCCTTCGCGCGCGCCAACGTGGGCGCCATCGCCACGCAGTCCTGGGCCAACGTGACCTACGGCCCGGAGGGATTGCGGCTGCTCGAGGCCGGCAAGTCGCCCGAAGAAACCCTTAAAACCCTGACGATGGCGGATGTGGATCGCGACTTGCGGCAAGTGGGAGCCGTGGATGCGCGCGGGCGCGCCGCCAGTTTCACAGGAGCCAAGTGCAATGCGTGGGCGGGCCATCACGTGGGCACCCACTACGCGGCGCAGGGCAACATTCTGGCGGGCGAGGCCGTGGTGAAAGACATGGCGGCGGCATTCGAGAAGGCGCGACTCAAGCCCGACACCCAGCTGGCTGATTGGCTCGTGGCGTCGCTCGCAGCGGCAGAGGCTGCTGGCGGCGACAAGCGCGGGCGGCAGTCGGCGGCGCTCTTGGTGGTGCGGGACAAGGCCGGATATGGTCGCGCCAGCGACCGGTTCATTGATTTGCGCGTGGAAGATCACAAGGAGCCGGTGGAGGAACTGGCCCGGCTTCTGGAGCTGCACAAGAAATTCTATCCCAACAACCACCGGCTACGCCCCGAGCGTCCGACCAAACCCTAAAGGCGCGCGCTTCGTTCTAGCCCTCCAAGTTCCAGCGTGCCTGCCGCAAAACGGCGTTGGGATTGCCGGCGATCTTTTCGTACCACACCGTGAGCAGCGAGCCGTCCTTAAGCTCCACCGTGGAAGGATAGCCCAAGTCGCCGCCTGCGCCATCAGCGGAAAGGGTGAGGGGCTCGCTCCAAGTTTTGCCGTGGTCGGCACTAACGCGGGCTTGATTGCCAAAAGGCTTGCGCCGGTGGCCATAGCTCATCAGCAGCCGCCCATCGCGCAGGCGCAGCAGATGCGATGGCAAGCCCCACACGCCAATGCTGCGCGGCTCGCTCCAGGTCTTGCCGCCGTCGGCCGAATCGGTCTGCAACGTCTCGCGCTCGTGCTGCCCGTTGTGATTGCGAATGTGCACCACGAGCCTGCCGTCGGCCGCCTGCACTCCATGCAGTTCATGATAGGCGGCCGGATCATCGCCCCGGCGCGCGGGAATTTCCGAGAGCTTGCGCCACGACTGGCCATCGTCCGTGGACTCACACACGCCAATCCAGCGGCCGCTCTTCCACAAATCCTTGCCGGCATAAAGGAGCCGGCCCTCGGCCGTCACGAAGGGGCCGTGCGGGCTGTTGACAAGGCAATCGACGCGTGGCGCCCAAGTGACGCCGCCGTCGGTAGAGCGCAGCATCCACGTCCCAAGCTCGCGCTTTCGCGTGGCAGAGTCGTGCCGCGCATGCACCGCCCGCCAAGCCGCCAGTTTCACGGGCGGCCAAGCCGCAGCATCCGCGGGAGCAGTTTTTTCAGCGCGCTCAAGGATGGGCTCGTAAGCGAGCGAGGAGAAGGTGGTGACCAGGAGCGTGCCCTTGGGCGTCTCCACCACGCCGGCGTCACGGTCGTCAATGGGGCCATCCAACAACACGCGCGGGAAAGTCCACGTTGCGCCGTCGTCGCGAGACTGCATCAGTTCCACTTGGCCAAACGGGCAGACGTGCGCGTCTCGACCGCCCGAGCAGACAAGCAGCAGCTCGCCCGACGAACGCCGCGCCAGGGTCGGCCAGCCGTGATAATGCCCGGGCCTGAGGCTGATGATCCGCACGGACGAAATCCGCGCGGTGGGAGCCGCGCCAAAGCTGAGCTGTGGGAAGGCCAGTCCCGCCCCTGCGAGCACGATCAACCGGCGTCGGGAAAGGGTGAGCATGGGCCGATACTGCCCGCCTCGCGCGCACGCTGGCAAGCCACAACACTCCGGCGTTGACTCTACGGATTCGCTCGTAAAGCATCCGCGATGCAACAGTCTAGGCGCCATTTCCTCCGTCAGGCATCAGTGGTCGCCGGCGCCTTCGCCGGCCTGCGAACCTTCACCTCCTGCCAGTCGCCGCAGCCCGCGCCGGATCCCGCGCTGCTCGCACAGGGGCTGGGCCCGCTCAAGCCCGATCCCAAGAAGATTCTGGATCTGCCCGCCGGCTTCGCCTACACGATCATCAGCAAGACCGGAGCACCCATGGCTGATGGCCTGCGCGTGCCCTCGGCCCCCGACGGCATGGCGGCGTTTCCCGGGCCCGACGGACTGACGCTCTTGGTGCGCAATCACGAGCTCTCTCTACGCACCAAGCCCGCGGCCACCGCGCCCTTGACGCCGGCGAAGGAGGGCGGATTTGGCGACAACTTCCAGCTGCTCTCGCCGGCCATGAAGGCGCGCATGTACGATGCGGGCGGCGCCAGCGGCCGCCCCTGCATGGGGGGCACCACCACGATGGTGTTTGACACCCGCACTCAAAAAATGGTGCGCGAGTTTCTCAGCCTGGGCGGCACGCTGCGAAATTG
The DNA here is from genome assembly GCA_005809105.1 of Verrucomicrobiales bacterium. Classification (GTDB taxonomy): domain Bacteria; phylum Verrucomicrobiota; class Verrucomicrobiia; order Limisphaerales; family UBA1100; genus SYLI01. The sequence continues at coordinate 3,897 of SYLI01000103.1, forward strand.
CGCCGGCGGCCCCACGCCGTGGGGAAGTTGGGTGACCTGCGAGGAGGGCGTGGACCGGAAGGGCACCCACTGCGCGCAGGATCATGGCTACTGCTTTGAAGTGCCGGCCACCGCCGAGCCTGAACTGGCGCAGCCCGTTCCCTTGAAGGCGATGGGCCGCTTCAATCACGAGGCCGTGGCGGTCGATGCAGACCGTGGACACGTCTACGAGACGGAGGATCGGATGGACGGCCTGCTCTACCGTTTTACACCCAACACGCCCGGAAAGCTCGCCGTCGGCGGCCGGCTTCAGGCGCTGGCGCTGCAAGACGCCCGCAAGCTCGACCTTCGCAATGGCGGCAAGGAGCCGGCGCTGGCCGTCGGCGGCCGGCTGCCCGTGAAGTGGATTGATCTGGACCAAGTGGAATCACCCAAGGACGACCTGCGCACACGCGGATACAAGGCGGGTGCCGTGCGCTTCGCCCGCGGCGAGGGCATGTGGTACGCCCGTGGGATGGTGTACTTCGCCTGCACCGCCGGAGGGAGCGCGCTGCGCGGCCAGATTTGGCGCTACCATCCCGGCAGCGATGCCGCGACCGGCGAGCTGGAGCTCTTCATCGAGCCCAATCACCGCATGGTGATGGACATGTGTGACAACATCACGCTGGCGCCGTGGGGAGACTTGATCCTGTGCGAGGACGGCGTGGGCGACCAGTTCCTGCTGGGGGTGACGCCCGAGGGAAAGGTCTATCCCTTTGCCCGCAACGCGCAGGGAACCTCGGAGTTTGCAGGCGCAACCTTCTCCCCCGACGCCACGACGCTCTTTGTGAACATCCAGCGTCCGGGATTGACCCTGGCCGTCACCGGGCCCTGGCCTCAAGCCGCCGCGCCCAAATCCTAAAGGCGCAAGAAGAACCCTCCAGCCCCCTACTTCGCCTTGGTGGCGTTGCCCGCCGTGGCGTTGGGCTCCAGCCGCGGGGCGGTGGCGTTGGAAGGTTGGGTGGAGTTGCCCGGAGCCACGCGAGGCGGCTCGGGCCTCGGCGCCGCGGTGCCTTCCTTAAAAGTCACATCCACAAGCTCGCCTGGCAAGAGCTCCAGTCCTTCAGGCAATGCAATGAGCACGGGCAGCCCCAGTTCCTGCCGCTCATGGGTGGGAGGCAGCAGCGTCTTGCGGATGGGCAGCAACTCGTGCCCCACCTGCATGACGTAGCTCTGCCCTTGGTGACGGCCCAGCGAACGGGCGCGAATGAGAGCCACTTGATTGGTGCTGACTTTCACCGAGAGCGGCTGGCGCAGGTAGCAGATGATGCGGTCGCCCCGGGGCGCGGCCAGGGTGATCAGACTCTGACCGGCCGTCACGGCCTCGCCGGGGCTCACCGACACCAGGCCCGTGCGGCCATCAAAGGGCGCCCTCAAGTCAACGATGGTCTTTGAATCACCCACCAGCACGCGGCCGAGGATTTCGCCCGCCTTCACCATCTGCAGGTCGCGCACGCCCATCTCCAGCACGGTGCCGGCCGCAGGAGCGGCGAGGGTGACGCGCAGGGAGTCCACCTCGCCCGGCAGGGTGTCGGGCCCCATGCGCTGGTTCCACATGAGCACCACAAAGAGCAGCGCGGCGGCAAAGAGGGTTGGTGGCAGCAGGCGCGCCGCCCATTCCTTTGCGCGACGGGACAACGGGGTGGGGATGGGTTCCATGTTTGGCGACATCGGACGGCGGCGACTCTAGTTTTCATTCGAAGTGGCACAAGCCAATTTGCGTGATGCGGCTTGAATTTTTCCGCGAGGCTCCTAGTCTGTTCCCGTCTAAGTTGATTGCCGCACGATGAAGGCTCCGTGGGATCGGCTGCAAACGCAGCGATTCGAAATCAAGTATCTGATTGACGACGCCAAGGCTTGGCGGCTGCGCGACTCGCTGGCGCAGCGGCTCATGCTTGACGAGCACAGCCTGCGCCACCCGGACCAAGCGTACCCGGTTCACAGCCTCTATCTGGACTCGGACGCCCGCCAGCTTTACTGGGACACCATCAACGGCAACCGCAACCGCTACAAACTGCGCGTGCGCTACTACGACACCGCGCCCGAAGCGCCGCTGTTTTTGGAGATCAAGCGGCGCGTCAACGACGCCATCCTCAAGCAGCGCGCGCTCGTCACTCAGGCGGCGCTGACGGAAATCCTGGCCGGGCGCATCCCCCCGGTCGAACAACAGATCCCGTCCAACGGTTGGGGCGGGCTGGAGGAATTCGTCATGAGCCTGCGCGCCCTCTCCGCGCGACCGGCGGCACTCGTGAGCTATTTTCGCGAGGCTTGGGGCCATCCCGACCACAACTCGCTGCGCATCACCATCGACAAGCGCGTGCAGTACCACCCGCTGCAGGATGTGTGCTGGCCGCCCATCACCGGCCGGCCCGTTGCGGTGTTTGGCAACTGGTCGGTCCTCGAGATCAAGTACACCAGCCGGTATCCTGACTGGGTGGGCGACTTGATTCGCAGGTTTGACCTGCGCCAGTGTTCCGCGGCAAAGTACGCGGATGGCGCGACACGCGCAGGCGAACTGGCGCCGGCCGATGCCGCTCAGCGCCGGTGCGATGCCCGTGCGGCCGCGTGCCGACAATCCTTTGCTCTATGAATGAATGGTTCCTGCTGCGGGGCGACCAAAGCCTCGCCCCGGTCAACTACGAGGCCCTGCTGCTGGGCCTGCTTCTGGCGTTCCTGCTGGGGCAGGCGATGGCGTGGGTGTACATGGCCACGCACAGCGGCGTGTCCTACTCGCGGTCGTTTGTGCGCTCGCTGGTGGTGACGCCCATGATTGTCACGGCGGTGATGGTGGTGCTGGCGCACAATCTGGTCACCGCCTTCGGCCTGCTGGCGGTGTTCGCCATCGTGAGATTTCGCAACATCCTGCGCGACACCCTCGACACAGCCTACGTGCTCATGGGCATCGTCATCGGCCTGGCGTGCGGCACCCAGCGCTTTTCCACCGGCGTCATCGCCACGGCGCTGGTGGCGCTCGTGCTGCTCTACCTTTGGATCAGCAACTTTGGCACGCGCCAGCGCTACGACCTCATCCTCAACTTTCAGTGGCAGGGTGGGCTGGACAACGTGACGCCGCTCAAGACGCTGCTGACGCGCCACGGCCGCCACGTGCAACTGGCCAACCAGCGCGTGCAGGAAGGCTGGGGAGTCACCGACCTTTCCTTCCGCCTGCTGATGCGCGACCCCGATCGCCTGCAGGATCTGGTCGGTGAACTCAGCAATATCGAAGGCGTGCAAAAGGTGCAGGCGCTCTTCGCCACGGACGAATCGGAGGCATGAAGCTGCTCCGCACAGCGCGTGGATGGCCGGTGCCGGCGTGTTTTCCGCTGGCTGCTCTGGCTGTGGTTGCATTGACCGGCGCACTCCATGCCGGCCCTGCGCCTGCGCCACCGCTGCCGGAACCGACGGTGCCGTTGTTCCCCCGCGGCGCGGCTCAGGCCCTGCCTGACGCCAGCGACACCTTCTTTGCCAGCGCGCACATCCCGCGCATCAAGATTGAGATCGTGCAGAAGGAATGGGACGAGCTCAACCGCGACCCGCGCAAGTATGCCAAGGCCACCATCCGCGAGGACGACAAGATTATCTACGAGGCCGTGGGCGTGCATCTCAAGGGCGCGGCAGGCAGCTACCGCGGACTCAACGACCGCCCGGCGTTGACGCTCAACTTCGACAAGTTTCTCGACAAGCAGGCCTTTCACGGCATGGACAAGGTGCATCTCAACAATTCGGTGCAGGATGGCACCTACATGCACGAGGCGATTGCGCGCGGCATCTTTCTGGATGCGGGCGTTCCGACCGGCCGCGCCTCGCACGCATTGGTCACGCTCAATGGCCGCGACCTGGGTCTGTACGTGCTGGTCGAGGGCTTTGACCGCCACTTTCTGCGCCGGCACTACGCCAACCCCAATGGCAATCTCTACGATGGCGGATTCTGTCAGGATCTGGACGCGCAAAAGAAGGCTCTCTCGGACAAGACGCCCACCACCCAGGAGGACTTAAAAGCCGTCTGGCAGGCTGTGAATTGGCCCGATCCCATCGTGCGATTGGAGCGGTTGCAGAAAGTGGTGGACGTGGACCGCTTCCTCACGTTCACCGCGATGGAGCTCATGACCTGTCACTGGGACGGCTACAACATGAACCGGAACAATTACCGGCTGTACGTGGAGTCGCGCACAGGCCAGCTGCATTTCATGGCGTCGGGCGTGGACCAGGTCTTTGGCGATCCCAACTTCAATCTCTTCGGTGGCGTCGGCGGCACGTTGGGCCGCGTGCTGCTGGAATATCCGCAAAACCGCGACCGCTACCGCCAGCTCGTGGGCGCGGGCTACACCAACGCCTTTCGCATGAGCGTGCTCGATGCGCGCGTGGATTTTCTGGCCGCCAAGCTGCGGCCGATAGGCGACTTCAATGGACACGCCGCAGGCCTCAAGCAGCGCCTTCGCCAGCGCGCCGGCGTGGTGGCCACCCAACTGGGGATTCCGCCGCCCACCGCGCTGGCCTTTGCCGGCGATGGCACGGCCAAGCTGGGCGCTGCGTGGGAGTCCACGGTCGATCAGGGAACGGCCGTGCTGGCCAAGGTGGGAACCGAGGGCCTGCAGTTTCTGCACATCAAAGCCGCGACGCCCGGCGCCGCGTCGTGGCGCCGCACCGTGCACCTGCCCCCGGGCAACTATGAATTTGAGGGCATGCTCAAGACCGCCAATGTGGCGGCCGGCGGGGAGCCTTTTGCGGCGGCGGGCCTGCGCATTTCTGGCGGCACCCGAGCGCAGCGACTGGACGGCACGGCCGACTGGCGCAAGTTTTCATTCCCATTCACGGTGGCGGCCCTCCAGGATGTCACGCTGGTGGCCGAGCTGCGCGCCAACTCAGGCGAGGTGTGGTTCGATCTTGGATCGTTGATGCTGCGGCGCAAGTGACGTCGCGCTCGCGCGCTTTCCGCACATTCTCCTTCCCACGTCCGCACCGATCGGGGAACATGACCGAAGTCAAACCCGCAGCACCGCCATGAAACGTCACGTTCTGGTTCTCGCCGCGTTGTTTGCGCTCTGGCTCCCGGCGGCCGAACGCAAGCCGAACATCCTCTTCATCTTCTCCGACGACCACGCCTATCAGGCGTTGAGCGCCTACCAGCATCCGCTCAAACTTTTGGAGACGCCCCACCTTGACCGCATCGCGGCGACGGGCATGCGTTTTACGCGGGCCTTGGTTCCCAACTCCATCTGCGGCCCCAGCCGCGCGACGGTGTTGACGGGCAAATACAATCATCTCAACGGATTCTACAACAACACCAACAGCCGCTTCGACCCCGCCCAGCAGACGTTCGTGAAACTGCTCAAGGGGGCGGGCTACCAGACGGCCGTGGTGGGCAAGTGGCACCTCGTCAGCAATCCGGCGGGGTTCGACCACTGGCACATCCTTCCCGGGCAGGGCATCTATTACAACCCGCCCATGATCCGCAACGGCGAGCGTGTGCAGCATGAAGGCTACGTGACCGACATCATCACCGATCTGGCCGTGGACTGGATTCGCCGCCGCGACAAGACCAAGCCTTTCCTGCTCATGGCGCAGCACAAGGCACCGCACCGCGAGTGGTCGCCGGCACTGCGGCATCTGGGTTGGGACAAGGACGAGCCTCATCCGGAGCCGGCCACGCTCTTTGACGACTATGCAGGTCGCGGGCTGGCGGTGCGCGATCAGGACATGACGCTGGCCAAAACCTTCACGCCCTCCGACGCCAAGCTCACGGCGCCGGCCAGCCTCACCCCCGGACAGCGCGCGGCTTGGAACGCCTACTACGAGCCGCGCAACGAGAAGTTCCGCGCCGACCAGCCCACGGGGAAGGAACTGGTACGTTGGCGCTACCAGCGCTACATGCACGACTATCTGGGCTGCATCAAGGCCCTGGATGAGGGCGTTGGCCGGCTGCTGCAACTGCTCAAGGACGAGGGTCTGGAGGACGACACGCTCGTGGTCTATGCCGCCGATCAGGGGTTCTACTTGGGCGAACATGGCTGGTTTGACAAGCGCTGGATTTTTGAGGAGTCGCTGCGCACGCCGCTGCTCATCCGCTGGCCGGGCCTCACCAAGCCCGGCAGCGTGAACCACGACCTCGTTTCAAACCTCGACTTCGCCGAGACGTTTCTCGACGCCGCAGGGGCGCCCATCCCCGCCGACATGCAGGGGCGCAGTCTGCGACCGCTGCTCGCCGGTCAAACCCCCGCCGACTGGCGCAAGAGCTTCTACTATCACTACTACGAGTTTCCCACGCCCCACCGCGTGCGCCCCCACGAGGGCGTCGTCACCGACCGTTTCAAGCTGGTTCATTTCTACAAGCCCGACGTGGACTACTGGGAGCTTTACGACCGCCAGAAGGATCCGCAGGAGCTGCGCAACTTCTACGACGACCCCGCGTACGCAGCTGAGGTTGCGCGCCTCAAGCCGGAACTCGAACGGCTCAAGCGCCAGCTCGCCGTGCCCGCGCAGCCGCCGCGCGAGGCCTTTGGCGACCTGCCCTTAGCAGGCGAGCCCGGCGCGAAGGCTCCCAAGCCTCCGCTGAAAAAAAAGGACAAGAAGTCTGGCGCCGCCAAGCCATGAGCCCGGTGGCCTGCCCTCCCAAGACGGTGCTGGTCACTGGTTCCGCTGGGCGCATCGGGCAGGCCGTGGTGGCGGCGCTGGTGCGGCGCGGCCACCGTGTGCATGGACTGGATCGGCACCCCTCGCCGCACGTTCACGCCGACTTCGTCGCGGACTTGTGCGACGGCCCAACTCTGACCACCGCATTCAAGGGCGTGGACACCCTCATCCACCTTGCCGCCACACCCGATGACGTCGATGACCCCGTGCGCGATCTCTTTCCCGCCAACATCACCGGGCTCTATCACGTTTTGGAAGCCGCGCGCGTCGCTGGCGTCACGCGTCTGGTGCTGGCCAGCAGCGGGCAAGTCAACTGGCATCAGAACCTGTCCGGGCCGTGGCCCATTGGTGCCGATGCGCCCGTCACGCCCCGCTCTTGGTATGCCGCCACCAAGATGTTTTTGGAGTCCATCGGCAGCAGTTTTGCCGCCGAGCACGGGATGCGCGTCATCCTGGCGCGGCTGGGCTGGTGCCCGCGCACGGCAGGGCAGGTGGATGAAATCGCCCAGTCAGCCTTCTATCAGGACTTGTACTTGAGCCCTGCGGATGCGGCGCGATTCTTCACCTGCGCAGTCGAGGCCCCCCTGTCGATCCCCTGCGCGACGCTCTACGCCACCAGCCGGCCCATCACGCAGGCGCGGTTTGATCTGGCGCCCGCGCAGGCGCTCATCGGCTACCAGTCGGCCGAGCAATGGCCCGAGGGCACCGAGGTGGTTTTGGCAAGCCGGCACGCCGGGTGATGCTTAGCTAGTTGAGGATGCGAAAGAGGCTCGCGTAGTCGTCCGTCCACAGCGGCACCACCGGCATATTTTTGCGCGGAAGGCGCGCCGCGTCGAATTCGGGCCGGTTAAACCAGTGTTCGTTGCTGCGCGGCGTCAGGATCGCGTAGGTGGTGGACGAGAGCCAGGCAAGATCCGGATCGTGGTGGAGAATGCGCAGCGCCAGGCCGCGCGCCTGCGCTGTGCGCGCCACCACCGGCTCCAAATTCAGATACCGGTTGGTGATGTTGATCACGATGACGCCGCCGGGCGCCAGATGCCGCTCGTAGATTTCAAACGCCTCGCGACTGAGCAGATGCACCGGCACCGAGTCGCTGCTAAAGGCGTCCATCGAGAGCAGGTCAAAGCCCTGCGGCTCGCTCTCGGCTTCCATCATCAAGCGGCCGTCTCCCAGCACCACGTCCACCCTCGCCTTGCGCTCGCGTGCGCCCCGCAGATAGGAAAAGTGGTTCTCGGCCACATGGCGCACCGCCGGGTTGATTTCATAAAAACGGTACGAGTCTCCCGGCTCCGCGTAGGCCGCCACGCTTCCCACTCCCAGGCCCAGCACCCCGACTTTTTTGGGCTGCTGGACATGGGCCAGCGCCAAGCCAATGCCGCTGTCGGCGCTGAAATAAGACACCGCCCGCTGCGCCAGATCCTCGTCGGCAAACTGCGTGCCGTGCGTGATGCGGCCGTGGACCAGATAACGCAACGGCCGCATCTCATCATTGCCCTCCTCGTAGGGCGAACTAAACTCCGTCACTTTGAGAAGCCCGTAGAAATTGCGCGAGGTGAACACCGGCCTGCCTCGCTGGTCGTCCCTGTGGCGCTTGAGGCCCACCCCCATGACTCCGAGAATTCCTGCGAGCAACAACGCCAGCGAAAGGCCCGCTTCCAGGCTGTGCCGGTACGCCCCCGCCAGCCACACGCCGCTGCCCAGAAGCGCGCACGCCAGCAGCGCCACGTCGAACTCCCAGTAGAACGTGGAGAACATTGCCGGTGCGCCCAGCGAAACAAAGATGCCTCCGAGCGCGCCTCCGCCGGCGATGCACAGGTAATAGGCCGTCAATCCGCCCGCCGCAGGACGCACGCGAAAGAGCTCACCGTGGCAGATCATGCAGCCAAAAAAGAGGGTGCCGGAGAAAATGCCAATCTGCCTGCCGATGGCCAGCTCCACCCCCTGCACGAGTGCCCAGAAGCTCACGGCGGCCGCCACAAAAAATCCCACTGCGAAGAACGGGCGCAGGTACCAGCGCGGGCTGTCAAAGGCGATGATAAAGGTCACCAGATATAAACCCAGTGGCAGCACCCACAGGAACGGGATGACCGCAATCTCCTGGCAGATGAGGTTGGTGACGGACATGAGCAGCACCGTGCCGCAGGCCGGGAGTGCCAGCCACAGCAGCCATCGCCCCGCACCGGCACCCGCCTGCGCCGGCTTCGGAGCCACGGCTGATGCCTGCGCCCCTGCGTTTATGGCATATCTTCGCACCTGCAAGGCCAGGACGCCGTAGGCGAGCAAATACAACGAGGCTGCCACCGACCAGCCCACGACCTGCTGCGAACGGGTTGTCGCCGGCTCGAAGACGAAGGGGAAGCTCAGCAGCGCCAGCAGCGATCCCACATTGGAAAGCGCGTACAGCCGGTAGGGCGAGCGCCCGCTGTGTGTCTGCCCAAACCACGCCTGCACGAGCGGCCCCGTGCTGGCCAGCACCAGATAGGGCAGGCCCACCGAGGAAAGCAGCAACAAGAGGATGCGACGCACAGGCGCTTCTTCGCCCGGCGCGGGTTTCCAGGATTCCGCCGGCGTGATGGGCATCGTGCACAACGCCAGCACCACCAGCACCAGATGCACCACCACCTGCTGCCGAACGGGCAACGCCCGGTGCAGCCAGTGTGCGTAGGCATAACCGGCAAAGAGCATGCACTGGAAAAAGAGCAGGCAGGTTGTCCAGACTCCTGGCCCGCCGCCAAACCACGGGAGGATATACTTTCCAATCAAAGGCTGGATCTGAAAGAGCAGGAAAGCGCCTGAGAAAATGGCGAGCCCAAAAAACCACAGGGGAGGCCCCGAGGGCAGGGTGCGTTGGGCATGCAAGGCTTGCCTTTAACACGAAGGCCCGGGCCCTTGCAAGTGATTGCGCTCTCGTCTCTGCCTCGCTATTGCGCGCGGATGCAATTCTTGCCAAGTTTCTTCCTGCCGCCTTGTGGATTTGGCGGGGCTGCAAATTTGCCATGACTGCTTCAAGATGGTGCGCCGAATACCTTCGCCCCGTGGGCTGGGTAATGGCATGGCCCCATCTGATGGTGCTGGCGGCGATGGCGGCCGATCCCATCGACGTCCGGCGTGACGCCACGGTGCGCGCCGTGGAATCGGTGATGCCCAGCGTGGTCAACGTCAGCACCGAGCAGGTCATTGCCATCCGCGATCCCTTTGAGGATTTGCTGCGCGATTTCTGGGGACCGCACCACGGACGGCGCGAACCCGACGTGAGGTACAGCCTGGGTTCCGGCGTGATTATCGACGACGAAGGCCACTTGCTGACCAATGATCACGTCGTGCGTCGCGCGACGCGCGTGCGCATCAAACTCTCCGACGGACGGGAGTTCGAGGCCGAGCCGGTGGCCAGCAGCACGCCCCACGACCTGGCGCTTCTGAAAATCAAGGCGCCCGCCGGAGCGAAGTTTCGCGCCGTGCCCTTTGCCGCGCCCGACGATCTGTTGCTGGCCGAAACCGTGGTTGCGCTGGGCAATCCCTTCGGGCTGGGCGGCTCGGTCAGCCGTGGCATTCTCAGCTCCAAGGAGCGGCGCACCCCGCGCGAGCACGAGACCCTCGACGTGACCCACTGGCTTCAGACGGACGCGGCCATCAACCCCGGCAACAGCGGCGGCCCACTCATCAACCTTAACGGCGAACTCATCGGCATCAATGTCGCCGTCTTCCGCGACGCCCAAGGCATCGGATTCGCCATCCCGATTAAGCGCGTCAACGAGGCGTTGTCCGATTTTTTCTCGCCCGAGTCGATGCATGGGCTGTGGTTTGGCGCGCGCCTCACACAAGTGGCCGGTCGGCTGATGGTGATGCGCGTGGAAGCCGAGAGTCCCGCGGCGCGTGCGGGCCTTCTCGGTGGCGACCGGATTCTGGGTATCAACGGCAAGACTGGCCTCAAGCTCATCGGCTGGGGGCGTGAATTGGGCACTGGTAAGAAGGTGCCGTTGACGGTGGAACGCGCGGGAAAGCCCCTCGCGCTTTTTGCCGCGCCCGTGCCGGAGCGCGATTTCTTCAATGCGTCGATCATCAAACGCCGGCTGGGCCTTGCGGTGCGTCCCCTCACGCGCGAGCTGGCCGAACAAATGGGCCAGAGCTTTTTCGGCGGCTTTCTGGTGGATGGCGTGGATGAAGGGGGTGCGGGGTGGAAATTGAGAATCGAACGCGGGCAGGTCATCCAGTCGGTGGATGGCCAGCTGGTGTCCGACGTCGTCGCGTTTGCGAAGGCCGTGTATGCGCTGGCCCCGGGCGACAAGCTGCGCCTGGGCATCGTCACCGAACTGCGGCGGGGAAACTTCGTGCAGCGACACCAGGGCGTCGCCACGTTGACTGTGCCCTAAAGAGCGCACCCGATGGTCTCTCCCACCACGCCCATCATCGAGGTTCTGGGCCTCACCAAGGAGTACGGCAGCCGGCCCGCGGTGCGCGACATCTCCTTCACGGTGGAGCCCGGCGAAATCGTTGGTCTTCTGGGCCCCAATGGCGCCGGGAAGAGCACCACCCTGCGCATTCTCGCCGGATACCTAGCCGCAACCCAGGGCATCGCCCGCGTGGCGGGGTTTGATGTGCTCGAGCAATCCATCGAGGTGCGGCGACGGGTGGGCTACATGCCCGAGACGGTGCCCCTGCCCGACGAGATGCGCGTGCGCGAGTACCTCAAGTTTCGCGCCCGCCTCAAGGGACTGAGCCGCGCCGCCTCGCGCGAGCGCACCGACACGGTGATCAGTCGTTTCGGATTGCAGGAGGTGGCGGGCCGGATGATCGCCCACCTCTCCAAGGGTTTCCGGCAGCGCGTGGGGCTGGCCGACGCGCTGGTGCATGAGCCGGCGTTGCTGATCTTGGACGAGCCCACCATCGGCCTGGATCCGCACCAGATCGTTGCCGTCCGCGAAATCATCAAGACGCTCGCCCGCGAGCACACGGTGCTGATTTCCTCGCACATCCTGCCGGAGATCGAGGTGACGTGCAGCCGTCTTTTGATTTTCCATCACGGGCGCATCGTCGCCGCTGACACGCGCGAGAACTTGCAGCGACGCCTTGCGGCGCAGTCGCGCATCACCGTGGAACTGGCCGCGCCCGAAGGCGATCTCAAGGCGCTGTGGGAAAACTTGGCCGAGGTGAGCCACTACCATGTGTCCACAGCCCAGCAGGGCTTTCGCCGCAGCGTGCTGGCCGTCCGCGAGGGCGAGGCGTTTCGCGAGCGCGTGGCCGCACTGGCGCGAGATCGCGGGTGGCCGCTGCGAGAACTCTCCGAATCTCGCCCGACGCTCGAGGACATTTTTGTTGAGCTCACCCATCCCGACTCGGAAGTCGACGAGCGCAACTGATGCAGGCCTTCCTCACACTCGTGCGGCGCGAACTGGCGGGGCACTTCCTTTCCATGCGAGGCTACGTGATCATGGCCGGTGTCCAGCTACTGCTTGGGGCGAGCCTGTGCATCACGCTTGAGGCACTGAACCAAAAACCCTTCGACATGCCGCTCACGGAGAAGATGCCCAACACGGGCTTCTTCTGGCTCATCCTGTTGCTCGTGGCACCGGTGATCACCATGCGCACCTTTGCCCACGAGCGCGCGTCAGGCACGCTGGAAACCCTGCTGACGACGCCGGTGAGTGACTGGGCCGTGGTGCTGGCCAAGTTCACCGGCGCATGGGTGTTCTTCCTTTTGACCTGGCTGCCGGCGCTGGCCACCCCGTTCATCCTCACGCGCTACGCGTCGGGCATGGGCGACGTGGATCCGGGCCCGCTGGCCAGCCTAGCGATCGGCATCACGCTTCTGGGCGGCTTTCTGATGGCGGTTGGCTGTTTCGCTTCCTCGCTCACGCGCAGCCAGATCATCGCCGCCATGACGAGCTTTGCCATCAGCACGGGGATGTTTCTCATTGGATTCATCGCGGTCATCCGGCCGCCCTGGATGGGCGATCAATCTGCGCTCTTCTCGCACCTCTCCATGCTCGAGCACATGGGTGATTTTGCCAGTGGCGTCGTGGACACCCGCCACGTGGTGTTTTACACCAGCCTGACTGGTCTCTTCCTGTACTTCACCCACAAGGTCGTGAGCTTCCGGCGCTGGCGTTAACGCATGAACTCCTCCACGCCCGGATTTCACGCGCGAAGCCGCTGGAGCGGCTGGATCAACCTTTTCATGGGAATGGTGGCGGTGCTGGCGCTGGCGGCCATGGCCAATTATCTCTCCCATCGCCACTACGCGCGGTGGCAATGGGCCAAGCGGCTGGATACGGACCTCTCGCAGCTCACGCGCCTCACTCTGGCGGACATCCACCAGCCCGTCACCGCCGTAGTGTTCTATGACCGGCGCGAATCGCTCTACCGCCCCATCCTCGAGCTGCTGCTCCGTTACAGTCAGCTGGCGCCGAGCCTGCGCATTGAGACGGTGGACTACGAACTGGAGCCGGCGCGTGCGACGCAGATTCAGAACCGCTACAAGCTGCCCCCCAATGTGCATGATCTGGTGCTCTTCCACTGCGCCGGCCGCACCGAGGTGGTGCCGCACAGCGCGCTCTCGCAGGTGAGCCCCACCGGACGGACTCCCGACGGGCGCATCATTTTTGAACGCACTCACTTCAACGGCGAGCGCCTCTTTACTTCGGCGCTGGCGGCCGTGTCGGACACCAACCGGCATGCGGCGTACTTCCTCGCTGCGCGCGGCACGCATTCCTTCACCAACACCACAAGCTGGGATGGATACGGCCGCTTGGGCCAGCGCCTGGCGCAGATGAATCTGGAATTGCGCCCCGCCACCCTGGGCGCCTCGCTGCCCGTGCCGCGCGACTGCCGGCTCTTCATCATCGCGGGGCCGCGCGCCGACCTGGACACGCAAGAAATCCAGCGCCTGCGCGAATACCTTTCCACGGGGGGCCGCGTGTGGCTGCTCTTTCACCGCGCCACGCGCGCGGGCCTTGAACACCTGGTGGCCGAACACGGCGTGCTGGTGGGCAACGACCTCGTGAGCGATCCGGGCAATGGCTTTGGCGACGGCTCCATCAAGCTCAGTGCGTTTGCCGACGCCCAGCACGGAATCCATCCGTCGGTGCGGCCGCTGGCGGCGCAGGACATGGCATTAAGGCTGGGCGCTCCTCGCTCGGTGACGGCACTGCCCAGCCTTTCTGGGCTCAAATCCACGACCCTGCTCTCCACCAGCCCGCAGGGCATCGCATACCGCCAGCCACCGGCGGGCGCTGCGGGCGCTGAACTTGTGGTGGAGCGGCGTGGGGCGATTGCCGTGGCCGCCGCCGTGGAACGAACCGCGACGGGCGCCGTTGCCGGTTTGGCGCCACGACTTGTCGTGGTGGGCGATTCAGATTGTCTCAACAACACGCTGCTGGACAAGGAAGCCAACTCGGATCTGGCGTGGAATCTGGCCCACTGGCTTCTGGACCGCTCGCATCTGCTGGCGATTGGCCCGCGCCCCATTCAGCACCACCAATTCTCCATCACCGAACGCAGCCGCTGGGAGTTGATGGGCTGGTTGCTCGGCGTCATCCCTGGAAGCATTCTCGCGGTGGGCAGTCTGGTCTGGCTGCGCCGTCGCCACTAAACCCATGGTCACTCGTCCCACCAAGTCCCTGCTGTTGGCGGCCGTGATCCTGCTGCTGCTGATTCTGGCGTTTGACCAGCAGCCCCCGCGCACGACGCCCGCGCGCGTGGTCCCATTGCCAAGAATTGATCCAGGCCACATCCGCGCCTTTGAACTGGAGGTGGACGGCGCCAGCCTGCGCTTGGAACGCGAGGAGGGCGGCTGGCTGGTCGCCAAGCCCTTCCGCTATCCAGCGCTTGAAGGCCACGCCAACACCCTGCTGGAAGACCTCTCGACGCTCCATGCCGTCAATTTCATCCCCATCACCGGAGCAGCCGAACTGGCCCAATTCGGCCTCGACGTTCCAAAAACGACCCTGCGGCTGGAGGGCTACGAAAGCAACCAAGTGCTGCGATTTGGCTCGCTCACGCCCATCCCCAACAATGGTTACCTGAGCGTGGACGGGCATCCCGGCGTGTACGTGGTGCCCAGCGAAGTTTGGTATCGGTTGCCGCGCGACACGAGCCAGTGGGAACAATGGCGCGACCGCCGCTTGGCCCACGCCGGCGCGGCGCCCGAGAAAATCGACGCCATCACCGCGCATGCCGACACGCAGCCCCTTTTTGTCCTTCAGAAAAATCCCACAAACCAGGTGTGGCGGCTGATGCAACCGGCTCCCGCAAAGCGCGCGGACGCCGAGCGGGTGCGGCTCTTTCTCGAGCGGGCACAAGGCTGGCAGGTGGCGCAATTTCTCCCCGGCACCAATGCCACGCCGCTCCCGCCGCTGGGGCTGGATCCGGCGGCGCTCCGGCTGCGGCTGATGCAGGGCACCAACCAGCGGGTCGCGCTGGACTTTGGCGCGCCGCACACCAACGCGCCCTCGCTCATCTACGCGCGCGACGCGGTGTTCAACACCCTGTTGGCTGTGGCGCAGACCAACACCATGGACTTGCTCAAGACCAATCCCTGGCACCTCTTTGGCGACCGGCGCCTGTCCGCGCCCATCGAAACGAATCAGATTGCGCGGATAGAAATCCGCTCCGGCGCCGAGCAGACGGTGCTGATTCCGGCGGAGGGCAACGGCACTTGGCAAATGACCGGCCCCCTAACGGCCGAAGCCGACGCCGAACTGGTCCGCGATCTCCTGCTCCAATTGCAGGCGCTGGAAGCCGCCTCGCTGGAAAAGGACATCGTGACCGATTTCGTCCCGTACCAACTGGCCAATCCGCCTTTGTCTTACACGGTGTGGCGGCAACGCCCGCCCGGAGCCGTCACCAACACCATCATGGCCGGTGTGGACTTTGGCCAGTCGCAGGCCGCCTCGGGCATGACGTTTGCCCGGCGCCATGACGAAGACATGGTGTATCTCACTCCCACGGCCCTGTCGGAGCGCCTGCCCAGCCGGTTCTTCCAGTTGCGCGATCGAAGGCTCTGGCAGTTCACCTCAAGCGACGTGGCCAAGGTCACCCTGCATCTGGGCGGCAAGCCGCTGGAGCTGGCGCGCAACGTGCGCAACATCTGGAGCGGTGCGGCCGGCCAACTGGACGCAGGGCGCGACACCGAGGTGAACGCGGCGCTGGCGGCGCTGGGGCGATTGCGCGCGGTACGGTGGGTGGCGCGCGGCAACGACAAGTTTGGCGACCCCGCCTACGAATTTGAAAAGACGGCAGAGCGAATGACGATGCTTCTCCGTCGTGGTGTCGCTTCCGAGACTCAGGTGCTGACTCTGGGAAGGGTGACGGTCGAAGGGGAACGCTACGCGGCGGCGCAAGTGCCGCCCGACAACGAACACGTGATCTTCATCTTTCCCGAGGAGACGTACCGTCTGGCGCTGCGGCTCTTCCGCGCCGCACAACCTACACCGTAGCCAGTCTCTCTCTAGCTTAGTGGCGCGGGTGGCGCCGCTTGACCTTGATCTGCGCCAGCGACTGCGCCAGCGAGGCACGCACCGCGGCGTCCTCCTCGTCGGTAAGCTTCTCCGACAGGCGCGCCTCGGCGCGGCGTCGCGCTTCCTCGGCCAGGGCTTCGTCAATCTCATCGGCCTTGATGGCCATGTCGGTCATCACCGACACGCGCTCGCCCGTGACCTCGACGAAGCCCTCTCCCACCGCGAGGAAGAATTCCTGGCCACCGCGCCGCACCGTCAGTTCTCCGGACACCACCTCGGTCATGAGCGGCACGTGCTGTGGGTAGATGCCCAGCTCGCCCTCCACACCGGGGAGGGTCACCATGTCCACGTCCTCCGAGTAGACACGGGCCTCTGGCGTGACGATTTCAAGTCTGAGCGTGGCGGCCATGCGCGTGGGCTATTGATGGATTTCGTCGATGGAGCCCTTCATGTAGAAGTTGCTTTCCGGCACGCCGTCGTGTTTGCCCTCGAGGATTTCCTTGAAGCCCCGGACCGTGTCGGCCACGGCGACCTGCTTGCCGGCGTGGCCGGTGAAAACTTCCGCCACTGAGAATGGCTGGCTGAGGAACTTCTGAATCTTGCGCGCGCGGAAGACCGATTGCTTGTCCTCCGGCGAGAGCTCGTCCATGCCCAAAATCGCGATGATGTCCTGAAGGTCCTTGTAGCGTTGGAGCACACGCTGGACGCCGCGCGCCACCGCGTAGTGTTCCTCGCCGACAATCTCCGGTGCCAGCGCCCGGCTGGTGGATGAAAGCGGATCCACCGCGGGGTAGATCCCCAGCTCGGCGATGGACCGCTCCAGAACAATCGTCGCGTCCAGATGCGCGAAGGTCGTCGCGGGCGCGGGGTCGGTCAAATCGTCCGCCGGCCCGTACACGGCCTGGACGGAGGGGATGGAACCCTTCGAGGTGGAGGTGATGCGCTCCTGCAGGTCGCCCATCTCGGCCGCCAGCGTGGGCTGATATCCCACGGCGCTCGGCGTGCGGCCCAGCAGCG
>SYLI01000104.1 GCA_005809105.1 Verrucomicrobiales bacterium
GCCAATGGCCAGGGCGTGGTGAAGAATGAGAAGGAGGCGGTGAAATGGTATCGGGAGGCGGCGGAGCAGGGATCTGCGGATGCGCAATTTAATCTGGGCAACTGCTTTGCCCTGGGCCAGGGCGTGGCGAAGGATGAGGTGGAGGCCTACAAGTGGTATCTGATCGCGGGAGCGAGGGGGAATGTGAATGCCCGGAATGGGATGGACTGCCTGGAGAAAGAGCTGGCGCCGGGGGATCGCAGGGCCGGCCAGAACCGGGCCAAGGAGTGGGAGGCGCAGTTTGACCGCAACGTCTACGGAGGGGGAAAGCGCCCCTAGCGCGTCAGTCCCGCACGGTCACCCGCTTGATTTCTAGGCCGCCGTAATCTTCTGACCGTAGATTCGGAATTCCCTGCAGAAGATAGACGTTCAGGGTTTTCCATTCCTGCCTGTCGCCCCGTCGCATCGTCGCAAGGATGGTCACCTGAAAGCACTTCTCGCCATTCCGATCGAAACCAAACCTCAGCAATTGATAGTGGTGGAGCCAGTGAATGCGCGGAGAAGGGAACCTCATGCCGAAGGGCAGACTGCCAAAGCCTCTTTCGGCCTCAAGATAGTCCTTCACCAGCTTGCGCGCCGCCGCTTCAATCTTGGGATCCTTCCGGGCTTCGGCTTCTCCCACCCAGAAGGGAACCATGGTGCGATACTCGGTGCTGCTCCTGGGTTTTTCTTCGGCGCGGCCTGAGGGGGCGGCCTTGGCCTTGGGTTCTGGTTCGTCCAGAAGGTTGGAGAACCCGCGATCGATGAAGTATTGCCGACGCTCGGCTTCGCGCCTGGCTTTTTCATCGGCACCGGCCGGGGGAGCAACGCCGATGGGTATCAGTTGCCCTTTCGCATTCCGGGGACTGGATGCGGCGGCGGCGCCGGGCCTTTCATCGTCTGTCCCCGCGCTCAAGGGCTGCCTCAACACCTCCGGGGTGCTTCGCGCCTGCAAATATCCGCCCTCCTCCATCCAGCCTTCCTGGCGTGAAGCACAGCCAGTCAGTGCCAGGAGCGCGCTGACACAGACGACGCCTGTGAGGATGAGCCGGGCTTTCATGGGGCGCATGGGGGTTCTTAAGGTTCCTCTGCCCTCAATCGTGGCCACCGCGCATGGCGCCATTGTTTTGACACCTTCAAATGCGCTGGTGGGCACGCTTTATCCACCTACTCCACGCAACGGGATCTGTCCAGAGGAGATTCTTTTGAGTTCACATCCGCAGCCCCCCTGCGGTGATCAGACCATGTTGACGCGTGATCAGACCTCTGCGGGGGGCAGTATCCCCCTTATTGCCCGGGGTGCAACCCCTTGCCCGGGGTGCAACCCCTTGCCGGGGCGCAGCCCTATTGCCGAGGCGCAGCCTCTAAGCCAGGAGGGACTTCAGGACATTGCCGTGGACATCGGTAAGGCGGAAGTCGCGGCCCTGAAACCGGGTGGTCAGCCGGAGATGATCGATGCCCAGAAGATGCAGCATCGTGGCGTGCAGGTCGTTGACGTGGACGCGCGAATCCTGCGCGTGATAGCCCAGCTCGTCGGTGGCGCCGTGGCTCACGCCGCCCTTGATGCCGCCACCGGCCAGCCAGATGGAGTAGCCCTTCATGTGGTGGTCGCGCCCGCTGCCCTGCGCCATCGGCGTGCGGCCAAATTCGCCGTTCCAAACCACGAGCGTGTCCTTGAGCATGTCGCGCGCCTTGAGATCCTTGATGAGGGCGGCCATGGCCTGATCCACCTCGGAGGCGGTGCCCTTCACGTGGTCCTTGATGCTGCCGTGATGATCCCAGTCGCGGTGATAAAGCTGGATGAAGCGCACGCCCCGCTCGGCCAGTCGCCGCGCCAGAAGACAGTTGCTGGCAAAGGAACCATCGCCGGGCGTGCAGCCGTAGGATGCGCGCACCGACTCGGGCTCGCCCGTGGTGTCCATGAGGCCGGGCACGCTCGTTTGCATCCGGAAGGCCATCTCATACTGCGCAATGCGCGTGGCAATCTCCGGGTCGCGCACCAGCCCGTCCTGCAGGCGGTTGAGTGATTGCACGCTCTCCACGACGTCGCGCTGGCGCATGGCGTCCACGCCCGGGGGGTTCTTCACGTAGAGCACCGCGTCGCCCTTGGAGCGCAGCTCGATGCCCTGGAAGCGCGTGGGCAGAAAGCCGCTGTGCCACTGGCGCTGCGAGATGGGCTGCGACTGGCCAAAGCGACCGGAGCTGGTCATCACCACAAAGCCGGGGAGATCCTCTGCCGCGCTGCCCAGCCCGTAGGTGACCCACGTTCCCATGCTGGGCCGCCCGCTGATGGTGGTGCCCGTGTTCATGTAGGTGTGGGCGGGGTCGTGGTTGATGGCCTCGGTGTGGAACGAGCGGATGATGCAAAGCTCATCGGCCACCGTGTGCAGATGCGGGAAAATCTCGCTGATCTCATGGCCCGACTGGCCGCACTTCTTAAAATCCCACTGCGGACCAAAACAGTTGAGCTTGGCCCCCTGCAGCTGCGCGATGGGCTGCCCCTGCGTCACGCTCGCGGGCATGGGCTGGCCATGCATGGCCTTGAGCTTGGGCTTGAAGTCGAAGGTCTCCAGGTGCGAAGGCCCGCCCGCCATGTAGAGCTGGATGACGCGCTTGGCTTTGGCCGCGTGGTGCAGCGGGCTCACCACGCCGGGCCACGCGCCGGCCGCGGGCGCCGCGCCAAGCCCATGCCGGGGCGCCAGAAGCTCGGAGAGCGCCACGCCGCCCGCCACCGAGGCGGCACGGCCCAGAAAGCTGCGGCGGCTGAGTTCCAGAAAGGTGGGCTCTTGCATGGTTAGTTGCGGGTGATGGTCTCGTGCAGATTGAGCAGGACGCGCGCGATGGAAGTCCACGCCGCCAGTTCCGCCGGATCCAGTTTGGAGTCGGCCACGCGTTCGCCGGTTTTCAGCAGTGCGCCGGCGGCGCCCGCGTCGGCCCGATACTGCGCCAGATGCTTGTCGGCCAGTGCCGTCAGCAGTTTGGTTTCCTGCGGCGCAGGCTCGCGGTGCAGCACCTGCCGGTAGGCAAAGGCCACGCGGCCCGCGCCTCCCGGCCCGCCTTCGCGCAGGATGCGCTCGGAGAGCACTCGCGCCGCCTCGACATAGCTGGGGTCGTTGAGCAGCACCAAGGCCTGCTGCGGCGTGGTGGACTTGACGCGCTTGACGGTGCATTCCTCGCGGCTGGGTGCGTCAAACGCCAGCGGGCTGGGATGCGGAAAGGTGCGGCACCAGAAGGTGTAGAGGCCGCGCCGGTAGAGCCCCTCGCCCTTGTCCGCCTGCCATTCGCGCGTGGGAAAATTGAGATAGGCCCAGTAGCCCGCAGGCTGGTAGGGATGGGCGCTCTCCCCGCCCAGGGTGCGCACCAGAAGGCCGCTGGCGGCCAGCGCGTTGTCGCGCACCATCTCCGCCTCCATGCGCCAGCGCCCCTGCCGTGCGAGCCACAGGTTGTAGGGGTCGACGCCCGCCGCCTCCGGCGAGGCCACGGAGCTTTGCCGGTAGGCGCCCGACTGTGCCAGAAGCCGCAGCATGGCCTTCACATCCCAGCCGCTGCGGACAAACTCGCGCGCCAGCCAGTCGAGCAGCTCGGGATGCGTGGGCGGCGTGCCTTGCGCGCCAAAGTCGTCGAGCGTGGCCACGAGGCCCTCGCCAAACATGATTCGCCAAAGGCGATTGACCATCACGCGCGCCGTCAGCGGATGGCCCGGGTCCACCAGCCAGTTGGCCAAGTCCAGCCGCGTGGCGCGACGGCCTTCGATGGGCTTGAGTTGCAGCGACACAGGCACCGCCGGCTCGACGATGGCACCTGAGTCGTCGAGCCAATTGCCGCGGGGAAGGATGCGGATGGTGCGCGGCGCCACCGCCATCGAGACCAGCGACATGCTCTGCCCCTTGCCGGCGTCGGCCACTTCGCGCTCCTTGGCCGCGAGCTGCCCACGCAGCACCACCATCTCTGGCGCGATGCCGCGATAGTGGTCGGAGAGAAGTTGTTTTTGGGCGGCCGTGCGAGTGGCCGCTGGCGTCTTGAGCGCGGCTAGCACTGGCACAGGCAGCGTCTTGGCCCCTTCCAATCCGGGCTGCGCGTCGCGCGTCACTGACAGCCGGAACCGGCCAATTTGATGCTTGGCAAACTTGGATTGGTGGCGCAGCACGACCTCAATCGTGGTGCCCGCGCCGCCCGCAATGGGCTTCTCAAAAACAAAGATGGCCTGCTGTTCTTTGGGCGACACGTGGCCGTCCACCGCCCAGCCGGCGCCGCCCGCAATCACCGAATCGACCGGATGCCCCACCTGCGAATGGCTCGCCAGAGCCTTGGCGATTTTCACCGGCACCAACGCGCCCTCGCCGACGCCCGTGCGCACCTCCAGCTTGGTCAGCACAAAGTTGCCATTGGCGCGGGAGAGGCCCTGCGCCGCGAGGCTCGGATGCAGCAGCGCCTCAAGACGCAGCCCCGTGATTTGCGCGAGGTCGGTCTTGAGCGTGAGGGTGTAGTCGGCCTTGTCGGGGTTGGCTCCGCTGGAGAGCAAGGAGGCGTCATCCTGCGGCTGCAGCAGCACGCCGCCGGTGGCTTCGGCTTTCACAGACTTGAGAGAAGCCCACGCTGAGACTTCGGCCGGAGCGGCCAGCACGCGCTGCTCCCACGCCGCCTGCGCCGCCGCCAGGTTTTCGCCCGCCAGCCGTTGTTTGAGCACGGCGATTTCGGCCGCCAGCGCGGTGGCGCGCGCCTGCTCTGCCTCGGTGGGCACCGCCGAGAATACCTGCTTTCCCACGGCGGTTTCATTGAGGTCGGCGAAGAAGGCGCCGAAGGTGTAAAAATCCCGCGACTTGAAGGGATCAAACTTGTGGTCGTGGCACTCGGCGCAGCCCAGCGTGGCGGCCATCCAGACCGACGAGGCGTTGCGCACGCGGTCGGCCATGTACTTGGCCAGATATTCCTTGGCCTGCGCGCCGCCTTCCTCGGTGCACATGTTCATGCGGTTGTAGCCCGAGGCGATGCGCTGCGAGCGCGTGGCGTTGGGGAGCAGGTCGCCCGCCAGTTGTTCGCGGGTGAACTGGTCGAAGGGCAGGTTCACATTAAAGGCGTTGATCACCCAGTCGCGGTAGAGCGGCGCACTCTGCGGGTTGTCGCTGTGATAGCCCTTGGTGTCGGCATAACGCACCATGTCCAACCAGACCACCGCCATGCGCTCGCCAAAATGCGGGCTGGCCAGCAGGCGCGCCACCGCGCGGTCGTACGCGTCGGGCGCCGTGTCTTTGACAAAGGCCTGCACCTCCGTCCACGTGGGCGGCAGGCCGGTCAGGTCGAAGCTCAAACGACGGATCAGCGTGGCGCGGTCGGCTTCCGTGGCAGGCGCGAGGTTCTTCTCATTGAGTTTGGCGAGGACGAACCGGTCGACGTCATTGCGCACGAAGCCCGCGCGGGTGGCCGCCGGCACCGTGACGGCCGCGGGCGCGGTGAACGCCCAGTGTTTGCTAAATTCCGCCCCCTGCTCGATCCAGCGGGTGAGCAGCACCTTTTGCTGCGCCGTCAATTTCTTGTTGGTGGAGGGCGGCGGCATCACATCGTCGGGGTCGGAGGCGTGGATGCGTGCGACGAGCGCACTCTCCGCCGGTTTTCCGGGCACGATGGCCAGCTTGCCCGACTTGGCGGGCTTGAGTGCAAGCTGTGGATCGTCCAACCGCAGGCCAGCCTTCTGCTTCTGCACGTCGGGGCCGTGGCAGGCATAGCAGTTGTCGGAGAGGATGGGGCGGATGTCGCGGTTGTAATCGACCCGCGGGGCGGACGGCGCGGCGACACCGGCCCATGCCAACGCGAATGCAGCGGCCATGAGGGAAAAGACGCGGCTCATGATGTGCCCACGGTAGTCGCAGCGTGAGGCCGCTTCAATCAGGATTTGCGCGCGGGCAGCCCCGCCATGAACGCCGCGTCAAACGAGGGTGTCGCGCCGGGACGGCTGGCAACGTAGGCACCGGCTGCATTGGCCAGATCCAGCGCCCCCTGCCAGTCCATGCCCAGCAGTCTTCCGGCGAGCAGGCCCGCGCTGCAAGCGTCGCCCGCACCCACGGCGTCGGCGCCGGGCTGCGGCGCAAAATGCGCGGGCTTCCCTGTTACACACCCCTCGCGTGTGTAGGCCACGGTGCCGCGAGGGCCGCGGGTGTAAATCACCGCCTCAAGGTCAAACTGCCGCCTCAATGCCTCGGCTTGCATCGCACTGTCCCCGGGTGCGACGCCCAGCAGTTGCGATACCACCGGCAGCTCGTCTTCATTGAGCTTCACCAGTTGCGCCATCCGGCACCCCTGCGCCAGCACGGCGGGGGTGAAAAGCTGCATGCGCAGGTTGACGTCGAAGAGGCGCAGTGCCTGCGGCGCGGCGCACACAAAGGCTTCGATTGACGCGCGCGCCACCGGATGGCGCTGGGCAAGCGTGCCAAAGCACACGGCACCGCAGCGACGCGCCAGTGCCGCCTCGTGTGGCCCGAATGCGATGTGATCCCACGCGCAGTCGAGGACGATTTCAAATCGCGGGGCGCCGTCCTCAAAGCTCACGAGGACGCGCCCGGTGGGGTGCGCGTCATCGCGCTGGATGTGTTTGTCGGAAAGACCGCGCGCCTGAAGCTGGGCGACCAGCCGATGTCCCAGCGCGTCGTTTCCCACGCGGCTCACCAACACGCCGCTGCCGCCATGCGGCGCCA
Source organism: Verrucomicrobiales bacterium (assembly GCA_005809105.1). Classification (GTDB taxonomy): domain Bacteria; phylum Verrucomicrobiota; class Verrucomicrobiia; order Limisphaerales; family UBA1100; genus SYLI01. The sequence goes on from SYLI01000104.1 coordinate 6,708, forward strand.
GAAGCTGGTGCGACTGCAGCGCCAGATTGAGCGAGGTGCCTCCCAGCACCTCCTTGTCTGGAAAGATGTCGAAGACCGCCTCGCCCAAGCCGACGATGCAAAGCGGCGCGGCCATGCGCATCCCTAGTGCACGGTGATGCCGCCGTTGACGTGGATGTTCTGGCCGGTGACGAAAGAGGACGCGTCGCTGGCAAGATAGGTGATGGTGCCCGCCAAATCATCGGGCACGCCCCAGCGTTTCATGGGGATGGTGGCAAAGTAGGCGTCCTTGGCCGATTGCGGATCCTTGTCGTGACGCTCCACGGGGATCCAGCCCGGCGCGATCATGTTCACGGTGATGCGCCAGGGTGCGAGCTCATGCGCCAGACTGCGCGTGAAGCCGTTCTGGCCGCCCTTCGCCGCGACGTACGCGGTGAACGGCGCCACACCCAGATGGAACACCTCCGAGCCGATGTTGATGATGCGCCCCCATTTCTGAGCCTTCATGTGCGGCAGCACGGCGCGGGTGATGAGAAACGGGCTCTTGATGAAGAAATCGAGCATGCTCTGGCAGAACGCCCAGTCGTACTCCTCGATGGGTTTGAGCGGCTGGTCGGGCGTGGCGTTGAGCACGGCGATGTCCACCGGCCCGAGCGTGGAGGCCACCTGCCGGCACAGGCCATCCACCTCGCCCTCGTCAATCACGTTGGCGCGAAAGAGCGCGCCCTCGCAACCTTGGGCGCGGAATTCCGCGAGCGTCTTCTCTGCGCGCTCGGCGTTGTTATTGTAATTGAGCGCCACCTTTGCGCCCGCGCGGCCCAGCGCCAGCGCCATGGCCTTGCCCAGCCCCGTGCTGCTGCCGGTCACCAGCGCCACTTTGCCTCGAAGTGAAAAAATATCCCCCGGAGTGCTCATGGGTGCGAACGCTAGCAGAACCCTCCTCGGGGCAACCACCAAATTCACGGATGGCGCGCCCGCACCGGCGCAGGATCAGCGCAGGGTGAGACGGCCCGGGCCGCGCGGCGCGGCAACGAAGTGCAGCGTCCGGCCCGTGGCTTCGTCGGCAAGCCGCCAGAGATGACCGGCAAACGTGCCTACTTCCAAGTGGTCGCCAGGTCGCAGCACGCCGCGCGGGCTGGGCTTGCCCTCAAAGTCCATCCACTCCAATCGCACGGCACGCGCCGACACGTTGTGAAGGTAGAGTTTGGCGGGCTGCCCCGAACGGGGGGAACGCGCGGGGTCGGGCGCGGCCGCAAGCAGCTCGACTTCCACGGCATCACCGGGCGCGAGCGACTCCTTGCCTTCACGGAAGCGGCCAAGCCATTCCCTTTCAGGTTGAGGAAAGGCGAAGCGCGGGGCGCGCCCTGCATCCAAACCCTTCAGATGTTCGGAAGGCGGCTGGCGCACGGCGGGCTTCACGTAGCGCCAGGGGCCCTCGCCAAACACCTCCGCGCACAGTCGGGCCAGTGCCGGGTCGTAATCTCGCAGCTCGGCGCGGGTGTTCACATGGTTGTGCTCGGCGTCATTCTCGCGGTTTGTGTCAAACCATGACTGCGCCCCCTCCGCCCAGTATTCGCTGTGATTGCTCCGGGCGTAGGTGCCCTTCCACAAACCGGCGCGCGCAGACGCGTCAAACGCCGCCGCCAACCGCTTGTCAAATGTGGGATCGAGCCGCGAGAGCGCCATCCCGTGGATGGCATGGGCGAACTCGTGGATGAGGATGTTCTCGCGCGCGTAGGGGTCGCCCGGATAGCCCAGCAGGTTTTCCTCGCCGCAACTGACGGCCGGGCGCTGCCGTGTCGCCCCCAGACCGCGGGCGCGGCCATTCCAGTACAGGCGCGGCTGCAGGTCCCGATGCTCGGGAATGTCGGTCGTGAATTCGGTGGGGGCCATCACCACAAACCGCACCTTGTTGGTGGCCAGCGCGCGCAGCACTTCCGGCCGTAGGGCCGTCATCTGGCCGATGAGATACGCGGCCTCGCGAAGGGCGCCCGCCGACACCTTTGCCGAACCCACCACCGAGAACCCTCCCACATCCACGTGCTGTGTATAAAATGCCGGCAGCGCGAGCGAGAGCCGCACCGCGTCGGGAGGCGCGCTCACGGCCCCGGGCGCAGCCGCCAGCGCACACCATCCGCACCCAGCCATCCATGCAAGAACCCAGCGCATGGGGTGTACTGTGCCCGGCGCCGCGGGGATGGCAAGCCAGTGGACTGCTTTGCGTATCCGCTTGAATGACTCGGGCAGCCGGTTCGTCGGTAAATGGAGTACATCCACAAAAGGCTAAACATGAAGATTCCCCTGACCCTCGCACTCACCCTGGCGCTTGGCAGTGCCCTCGTCGCCGAACCGCAGGCCCCCAAGGTGGAGGTCGGCAAGAGCGCACCGGCCTTCAAGATCAAGGACAGCAACGGCAAGGATATTGATCTGGCCAAGCTGGCGGAGAAGGGGCCGGTGTTGGTGCGGCTGACCTGCGGCTGCCTGGGCTGCGACAAGGAACTCACCTACTTTCAGGAGCTGCACAAGGCCTACAAGGGTCAGGGGCTGACCAGTCTGGCCATCTTCAAGGAACCCGACACCAAGGTGGAGTCGTACGTGAAGACCAAGCAGCTGGACATGCTCTACGCGGTGGACACCAAGGGCGAGAGCTGGAAGGTGTTTCAGACGCAAACCATGCCCAGCAATTTTCTGATCGGCAAGGGCGGCAAGATCATCGCCGTCAGCAAGGGCTGCGACCCCAGTGGATTGATCGCCGCCAAGCTGGGCACTCAAGCCGCCAGTCTGGTGGGCGCCCAGCCCGTGGACATCAAGAAGGCCGTGGACACAAAGCCGGTCGCCAAGCCGCAGAAGTAGTCCGCACCACCTTAATCGCATCTGGCCAGCCAAAGCGCTGGCCATTTTTTTTGACGTGAGTATCCTCAAGCCCATGCACGCCTGCGGAAGGCACCTTCCCCCGCCGGTGACGCGCCGTGAGATGCTCGGGCGCGCCGCCCATGGATTTGGCATGGTGGCGCTCTGGGATTGGCTGGCACGCAACGCCGGCGCCCGGCCCAGCGCGCGACCGCCCCATGCCAGGCCGCAGGCGCAGAGCATCATCTTTCTCTACATGGACGGCGGCCCCTCGCAGGTGGACACGTTCGACCCCAAGCCGCGGCTGGCGAGGGAACACGGCCAGCCCTTCGGCCTCAAGATGGAGGCCACGCAGTTTAACAACCACGGCCGCACGCTCGCCAGTCCGTGGACCTTCACCCGGCACGGCCAAAGTGGGCTGCCCGTGAGCAGCCTCTTCCCGCGGCTGGCAACCTGTGCGGATGAGTTGTGCGTGATCCGCTCGATGACTTCGAGCTTCTCCGAGCACACCAACGCCAATTACTTCCTGCACACGGGCCTTGGCCAGTCGGGGCGGCCCAGCATGGGCGCGTGGGTGACGTACGGGCTGGGCAGCGCCAATCAGAGCCTGCCCGGGTTCATCGTGCTCAACGGAGGACTGGTGCCGCCCGGTGGGCTGGACAATTTTAGCAACGGCTTCCTGCCCGCCACCTTTCAAGGTTCGGTGTTTAAGGGGGGTGCCCAGCCGCTGGCAAACCTCCACCCGCAGGAATCGCGCCCAGCCCTGCAGGAAAACAAACTGCGCCTCTTGCGCCGGCTGGATCGCGCGCAGTCCGAAGGGCAGGGCGCGCCCGACGAAATCGAGTCGGCCATCGCCAATCAGGAGCTGGCCTTTCGAATGCAGTCGGCCGTGCCCGAGCTGCTCGAACTACGCGGCGAATCTGACGCCACCCGCAGTCTCTACGGCTTGAACTCGCCCTTTGCCAACACCGCGTCCTTCGGCCGCAACTGCCTGCTGGCGCGGCGGCTGGTGGAGCGTGGCGTGCGCTTTGTCGAGATCACCTGCCCCTCGGGAAACGGCGACCGCTGGGATCAGCACAGCGCCCTCAAGGACGGACACACCAAGAACGCGCTCTCGGTGGATCAAGGCATGGCCGCCCTTATCATGGACTTGAAGAATCGCGGCCTGCTGGAGAGCACGCTGCTGGTCTGGGCCGGTGAATTTGGCCGCACGCCCTTCGCGCAGGGAGGCGACGGGCGCGACCACAACCCCTTTGGCTTTTCCATCTGGATGGCCGGCGGCGGCGTCAAAGGCGGCCACATCCACGGTGCCACGGACGAATACGGGTACAAGGCTGTGGAAGGGCGCACCCACATTCACGACCTGCACGCAACGATGCTGCACCTGCTGGGGATTGACCACAAGCGGCTGACCCTGCGCATCAGCAGCCGCGACATGCGCCTCACGGACGTTCACGGCGAAGTGCTTCATGAGATTCTGGCCTAGCCTGCTGCTGGTCGCGCTGCTGGTGCCCACCGGCGTGGCGCGGGCGGCCGTGGATTTTAACACCCAGATCGCCCCGCTGCTCGCCCGGCGCTGTCTGGAATGTCACAGCGGCACCGATCCCAAGAGCGGCCTTGATCTCTCGCAAGCCGCCGGCGCGCTCAAGGGCGGCAAGAACGGCCCGGCCCTCGTGCCGGGGAACCTCGCGGCGAGCGGCATGTGGGAGAAGGTTCGCGGCCAGAAGATGCCGCCCAAGAATCCGCTGCCCGCCGGGGAGCAGGAACTGCTTCGCCAGTGGATTCTTGCCGGCGCCGCTTGGGGCGCGCCCATCGACCCCTTCCAGATCACCAGCGAGCGGCGCGCGGGATACGACTGGTGGTCGCTGCAGCCCATCCAACGCCCTGAGCCGCCTGCGATAAAAACTCCCCGGTGGGCGCGCAATCCCATCGACGCCTTCATCCTCTCAAAACTGGAAGCGCAGGACATGACGCCCTCGCCCGAGGCGGATCGGCGCGTGCTCATCCGCCGCCTTGCCAATGACCTGACCGGCCTGCCCCCCACGCCGGAGGAGGTGGCGGCGTTCGAGGCCGACCGCGCCCCCGACGCCTACGAGCGGCTGGTGGATCGCCTGCTGGCCTCGCCGCATTACGGCGAGCGCTGGGCGCGCCACTGGCTGGACATCGCGCGCTTCGGAGAGAGCGACGGCTTCGAGCGCGACCAGCTGCGCGACCATTCCTGGCGCTACCGCGACTGGGTGGTGCGGGCGTTTAATCGCGACCTGCCCTACGATCAGTTTGCCCGGCTGCAGCTGGCCGGCGATGTCCTGCCCGGCGCCGGAACCGATGGCATCATCGCCACGGGTTTCCTCGTGGCTGGCGCCTACGACACCGTCGGCCAGACCCAGCAAAGCGCCCCGATGCGCGCCGTGGTGCGCCAGGACGAGATGGAGGACTACATCAGCACCGTGGGCGAGTCGTTCCTGGGCCTGACGCTGCACTGCGCCCGCTGCCACGACCACAAGTTCGATCCGGTGCGGCAGAAGGAATATTATCAAATCGCCGCGGCGCTGGCCGGCTTAAAACCCGGACTGCGCGCTCTGCCGCCGGATGCGGCTGCTGGCGAGTTCGCGCGAGATCGAATCACCGCCATCCAAAAGGAACTCGACGCCCTCGATGCGCCCATCCGTGCCCAGGTGCTTGCCGAGCGCAAGCCACGCGCCAAGGCCGCGCCACCGCAACCCGTGGCGGCGTGGGAATTCGAGGGCGACCTGCGCGACGCGCGCGGTGCCCTGCATGGAGTGGCCGAGGGCAACGTCACCTTCCGGGACGGCGCGCTGGTGCTTGATGGCCGCGGCTATGTGGCCACGTCACCGGCCACCTTTGCGCTGAAGGAGAAGACGCTGGAAGCTTGGGTGAAGCTGGCCGATCCAGCCCAGCGCGGCGGCGGCGTGATCAGCCTCGAAACCCCCACCGGCTCGCGGTTTGACGCCCTCGTCTATGGCGAGCGCGAACCGCGCCGGTGGATGGCGGGCAGCGACGGTTTTGTGCGCACCCAGTCCTTTGGCGCGCCGGAGGAAACGCAAGCCGACCAGCGGTTCGTCCACGTGGCGATCGTCTACCATGCCAACGGCACCATCACCGGATACCGCGAAGGCCTGCCCTACGGCCGCGGCTACAAGGCGGGCGTGGCGTCCTTTGAAACGAACACGGCGCGGGTGCTGTTCGGGCTGCGCCATTCCCCTCCCGGTGGCAACCGGCATTTCCAAGGCCAGATCAGCCGCGCCCGGCTCTACGACCGCGCGCTTGGCGAGGAGGAAGTCGCCGCCTCCGCGGGCGTGGAGAGCGTGCATGTCAGCGATGCGGACATCGCCGCGCGCCTTTCCGCCGCATCGCAGCAACGCCGCGCCGCACTGAGGAACGAGATGGATCACCTTTCACGGATACGCGCGCGTGCCCAGTCGGCCCAGGTTTACGCCGTGTCGCCGCGGGCCTTGGAACTCACCCACCTGCTTAGCCGCGGCAATCCTGCGCAACCCGGCGAAGTCGTTCGCCCCGCTGGCGTGACGGCCGTGCGCGGTGTTCGCCCCGACTTCGGCCTTGCACCCAACGCACCCGAAGGCGAAGGGCGCGTGGCGCTGGCCCGCTGGGTGGCCCACAAGGACAACCCGCTCTTCGCCCGCGTGATGGTGAACCGACTCTGGCACCATCACTTTGGCGCGGGCCTGGTGGAAACCTCCAGCGACTTGGGATTCAACGGCTCGCGCCCCAGCCATCCGGAGCTCTTGGACTGGCTGGCCGCCGAACTCTCCGCCCGCCAATGGAGCCTCAAGGCGCTGCACCGGCTCATGGTGCAGTCGGCCGCCTACAGGCAATCCTCGCGCAGCCGCCCCGGCCCGCTCATGGCCGACGCGGCCAACCGACTGCACTGGCGGCACACGCCCGCGCGGCTCGATGCAGAAACGCTGCGCGACGGACTGCTGATGCTGGCGGGCAAGCTTGATCTCTCGGTGGGTGGGCCCGGTTTCCACGATTTCCGCACGTTCAACTTCAACGCGCAGTTCTACGAGATGCACGACTACGAGGGCGCCACCTTCCACCGCCGCAGCCTCTACCGCACGTGGGTGCGATCGGGCCGCAGCCCCTTCCTCGACGCGTTTGACTGCCCCGATCCCTCGGCCAAGGCGCCGCAGCGCATGCGCACCACCACACCGCAGCAGTCGCTCTCGCTCTCCAACAACGCCTTCGTGCTGCGGATGGCCGATGGCCTTGCCGCTCGGCTGGCCCAAGACGCCGGCGTAGACTTGGAAGCGCAGATCCGCCGCGCATTCTCCCTGGCCTACCAGCGCGCCCCCACCGGGGCGGAGCAGGCCGAGGTGCTCGCCTTCGTGCGCCTCCATGGCATGAGCGCCTTCGCCCGCGCCCTCTTCAATAGCAACGAGTTTCTTCATGTCGACTGAACCGAACCCAAGCGGTCCGGTTCATCAGGTAAAAACCTGCCTGCCCGCGTGGGGCGTCGCCGATCTGCCCGAACCCGATCCGCCGACGTGGCGCAACTGGAGGGCGTTCATCGGCCCGGGCATCGTGATGATGGGCATCCAGATTGGCGGGGGCGAGTGGCTCGTGGGCCCGGAGGTCACGGCCAAGTACGGCGGAGGGCTGATGTGGATTGCGACCATCGCCATCCTCGTCCAGGTGTTTTACAACATGGAGTGCGGCCGCTACGCGCTCTATTGCGGCGAGCCCATCATGACGGGATTTTTGCGGTCGCCGCCGGGCCCGAGGTTCTGGGTGGGCGTGTTCCTGCTGCTGAGCATCACCGCGCTCATCCCGGGCCTGTCCACGCAGGCGGCGTCCATCTTGGCCTCAATCATCCGCGACCGCCCCGTGGGCGAGGAAGACCGCGCGCTGGTGATGGGTCTGGCGTACGCCTGCTATGCGCTCATCGTGTTGCCGGTGCTGGTCGGTGGCAAGATCTACAACATGCTGCAGGCGGTGATGACCGTGAAGATCGCCATCGTGCTTGGGTTCTGCCTTCTGGCCGGGGTGATGTGGGTGGACGCCCGCCACTGGGGCGACGTGATGCGCGGGTTTGTGTCAGTGGGCAACGTGCCCGTGAGCGACGGCGCGGGCGGCGAGGTGGTGGTCAACGCATTCACCCATTATGCGCGCGAAGGCCACTGGCCTGTCATCGCGCTGGCCAACATCGCCGTGCTGGGTGCCTTTGCCGGATACGCCGGTGGAGGAGGCATCGCCAATTCCACCTACAGCAATTACGTCCGCGACAAAGGCTGGGGGATGGGCGCGCGGGTCGGTGCCATTCCCAGCGCCATTGGCGGCCGGGATGTGAAGTTGAGCCACTTGGGAAAGGTGTTTGCTCTCACACAGGAGAATCTGCGCCGGTGGAAGGGATGGTGGCGCTACATCGTCGTGGATCAGGTGTTCATCTGGGCGCCCGGCTGTTTCGTTGGGATGGCGCTGCCCGCTCTGCTCTCGCTGCAATTCACCCCCCACTCGCCGGTGTTCCAAGACAAGGTGCGCTGGGAACAGAGCCGGGCTGCCGCGGCGCGTCCCACACCGGCAACGCCCACGCCGGCGACAGCCACCAACGCACCGCCCGCCGCCACGGGCGATCCCTTTCGCTGGGCGCAGCCCATGATCATGGCCGATGGCATGCGCCACTCGCCGCAGTTTTCGCCGCGGGCCCAGCAGTGGATGTGGCTTGTGGTGTCGCTCGTGGGACTGGTCGTGCTCCTTCCCAGCCAGATGTCCATTGCCGAGGACATCAGCCGGCGCTGGACCGACGCGGTCTGGTCGGCCAATCCCGGTGTGCGCGACCGATGGCCCGACCACAAGGTGGGCCGCATCTACTACACCATCCTGGGCGTCTACGTGGTGTGGTGCCTCTTTGCGCTGTACCTCTTTTCGCGCATCGGACACCCCAAGATGATGGTGATGATCATCGCCAACATGGGCAACCTCACGCTGGGCATCACGGCCTTTTACATCCTGCGCATCAACACACGCCTGCTGCCGCCGGCGTTGCGCCCGCGCTGGTATCACCGCGCCGGCCTCATCGCTTGTGGCGTCTTCTACCTCGGACTGGCGGTGCTGGTGTTCATCCAAACCCAGTGGCCCTACATCAAAGGATTGTTATTCTGACCGCGACCGCTGTAAATCGCCCCGTGCCGCCCGACCCATCATTGTCCTCGTCCCCGGCCATGGCTGCCGGCGCCGAAGCCGACCTGCGCCTTTACCGCGCGATGCAGCTCATCCGCCGATGCGAAGAGCAGCTGGCGCGCGCGCACCAGCGCGGGCTGGTTCATGGCGCCTGCCACACGTATGTGGGACAGGAAGCCATCGCCGCGGGTGTGTGTGCCCACCTGCGCACGGACGACGTTGTCTTCAGCACGCACCGGGGCCACGGCCACGCGCTGGCCAAGGGGGTCACTCCGCGCGCCCTGACGGCCGAACTCTTTGGGCGCGCCACCGGCTGCTCGCAGGGTCGCGGCGGCAGCATGCACCTCTTCGCGCCCGAGACGGGCATGATGGGCACGAGCGGCATTGTGGGCCCCTGCATCCTGCAGGCGGCCGGTGCTGGCTACAGCTTTAAGCTGCACGGCAACGACCGCGTCGCCATCGCGTTCTTTGGGGACGGCGCCGTCAACAACGGCGCGTTTCACGAAGGCTTGAACATGGCCAGCATCTGGCGCCTGCCCGTGTTGTTCATTTGTGAGAACAATCAGTTCGCCACCGAAGTGCCCTTTAGCTACGCCGCCGGCAATCCCAGCGTCGCGCAACGCAGCGCAGCCTACGGGATGCCGGGTCTGGAGCTGGACGGCAACGATGCCCACGCCGTAAGCCGCGCCGCAGCCGAAGCCATCGCGCGGGCGCGGCAGGGCGGAGGGCCCACGCTTCTGGAGTGCAAGACCTACCGCACTCGTGCGCACGCCGAGGGCATGGGCGACTTCACCTACCGCACACGCGAGGAGGTGGAGGCTTGGAAACGGCGTTGCCCCATCGCCCGCTTGCGCGCGCAGTTGCTGGCCGAAGGCACGCCCGAATCGGTGCTGGCGCAAATTGACCGCGACGTGGAGGCGCAAGCCGACGACGCCATTCAATTTGCCGAGGCCAGCCCGTGGCCGGACGCACGCGCCGCGGCGTCGCACGTTTACTCTGCGGGCACTCCCGCCAACCCACCGGCGCCTCCCGCGCCGGGCGAGCGCCAGCTCACCTTTGCCAAGGCCGCACACGAAGCGCTTTCCCATGCCATGGCGCGCGATCCCTCCATCTATGTCATGGGCGAAGGCATCGGGCCGCGCGGTGGAAATTTTAACACCACCACCGGCCTGCACGCGCTCTACGGCGGCGTGCGCGTGTGCGACACCCCCATCGCCGAGCGCGGATTTGTGGGCATGGCGGCCGGCGCCGCGATGGCGGGTGCGCGCCCGGTGATTGACTTCATGTTCGCCGACTTCATCCTCGACTCGCTGGGCGAGCTTTTTAACCAGATCGCCAAGATGCAGTACATGAGCAGCGGGCGCCTCACCATGCCCGTGCTCTTGCGCGGCTGCATCGGCGTGGGCCACTCGGCGGCGACGCATCACTCGGGCAGCTACTACTCGATCTTCGGACAAATCCCCGGTCTGCGCGTGGTGGTGCCTTCCACGCCATACGACGCCAAAGGGCTGCTCGCGCACGCCCTGCGCGCGACCGACCCCGTGCTCTTCCTCGAACACCGTGAAGTGCTTTCGGTGAAGGGCGCCGTACCGGAAGCCGACTACGAAATCCCCTTTGGCCGCGCGGCGGTGCGGCGGACTGGCAGCGACGTCACCGTTGTCGCCCTGGCGCACATGGTCCACAAATCGCTGGCGGCCGCAGCGGAATTGGAGGCCGAAGGAATCTCGGTGGAGATCATCGACCCTCGCACGGTGCAGCCGCTCGATCTTGCGACCATCGGCCAATCGGTGCGCAAGACGGGCCGACTGCTGATTGTCGATGAGCCGCCCGCGCCGATGGGGTTTGCCGCCGAGATTGCCGCCGCCATGGCCAGCGAGGCATTTGATGATCTTGATGCGCCCATTCGCCGTCTGCACGGCGCGTTTGCGCCCACCCCGTACAGCCCCACGCTGGAGGCAGCTGTGGTTCCCCAAGTAGCCGACATTGTCGCGGCCATCCGCCGGTTGAAAGCCGAGTAGCCATGCCCATCGAAATCGTCGTTCCGCGTCTGGGTTGGTCCATGGAGGAAGGCGTCTTCTCCCAATGGCTCAAGCGCGAGGGCGACCGCGTGCAGGCCGGCGAAATGCTCTATGTGCTCGAAGGAGAAAAGGCCGCCTCGGACATCGAGTCTTTTGACAGCGGCATCCTGCATATCCCCGCCAACGCGCCCGCGCCCGGCGATCGCGTGATCGTGGGCCAACGCCTGGGTTACCTGCTGCAACCTGGGGAAACCCCTCCAGCCGCAGGTTTGCCAACGGCAGATTCGGCAGCCGCAGGTTTGCCCGCCGCACCGCAGTTGGGCACCGATGCTCCCACGGCAGTTGGGGCGGCCGGGCGAGCGGTGGCCATCAGTCCGCGCGCACGCCGTGTGGCGGCTGAACTGGGGATTGAGATTTCCCAAGTGCACGCAACCGGTTCCACCGGGCGCATTCGCGAGAGCGACGTGCGAGCGGCTGCCGCAGCGAAACCAAATCGCCGCGACGCGGGAGAGGAAGGCACTCTCTCAAAGCCCACCGCCATCCGCGCCGCCATCGCCCTGCGACTCCAAGAATCCCTGCGCAACACGGTGCCCGTGACCCTCACCACCCGGGCCGACGCGACGCAATGGATGGCATTGCGCGAGCGCTTGAAAGCCGCGCAGGGCGCCGGGCCTGTGCCCTCCTTCAACGACCTCTTCATCAAGCTGGCGGCGCGCGCGCTCCGTCAGTTCCCGGAACTGGCGACGCAATGGAGGGGCGAGGATCTGTTCATCCCCACGCACGTCCATGTGGCCTTCGCGGTGGACACGCCGTCGGGATTGGTTGCACCGGTGGTGCGCGATGCCGATCGGATGGGCCTGCGCGAAATCGCCGCGCACACGGCCGACTTGATCGCCCGCGCCCGCGCCGGCCGACTGCGCCCGGAGGAAATGACCGGCGCCACCTTCACCCTTTCAAATTTGGGCGCGTTCGGGATCGACGCATTCACCCCCGTGATTGACTGGCCACAGTGTGCCATCCTTGGCATTGGCCGGATCTCCGCAGAGCCGGCGGTGGTTGACGGCCTCGTGGTTGTCCGACAACAGATGACCTTGAGCCTTACGGTGGATCATCGGCGCATTGACGGCGCACCGGCAGCACGATTCCTCGCGCGGATTCGCGATACGATTGCGGCGGCGCCTGCGGATCTAGAAACCTGATCAACTCAGAAGCAAAAATGAAATCTGACCTCAACGGCACGGTGAGCCTGGTGACGGGCGCGGCCCGCGGCATCGGCCGGGCGATTGCCGACAAGCTTGCCGCGAATGGCTCGCGAGTGGTGTACACCGACCTCGACGCCGCGGCCGCCGGCGCGGGCGTGTCGCCGCCGTCCTTTGGCCTCGAGCTTGATGTGACCTGTCCCAAAGGGATCGCGCGGGTGATGGACGAAGTCGCCGCGCGATGCGGCCGGCTGGATCTGGTGGTCAACAACGCGGGCATCAACACCATGGCGCATCGAGTCACGGTGGACGAATTCCCGCGCGAGGAATGGGACCGGATTCTGGAGGTGGATTTGAATGGCGTTTTTGAAGTCAGCCGTGCCGCGGCCCGGGTGATGAAACGTCAGGGTTCCGGGCGCATCATCAACATCGCTTCCATCGCGGGGCTCGTGCCGTTGCGCTTGCAGTGCGCGTACGTTGCGGCGAAGGCCGGAGTGGTGAACCTGACGCGCGCGATGGCGCTGGAACTGGGCCCGCAGGGCATCTTGGTCAATGCCATTGCACCAGGCTCCACGCTCACGGCGGGCACCCGCCAGCTCTTTTATGATGCGACGGGATCCTTCCACGAAAAGGCGCAGCGCATGATTGATCACGTGCCGCTGGGCCGGCCGGGCACGCCCGAGGAAATGGCCGTGGCCGCGCTGTTCCTCGCGGATCCTGAAAACTCCTACATGACCGGACACGTCTTGACGGTGGATGGAGGCTGGACAGCCGGCTACACGCGCGACTTTTAACGGATATGAAACCGAACCTGTCGGCCTTGCGCACGGGCCTTGCGTTGTTGGTGCTGCAAAGTCTGCTCAAGCTGGCGGCCGGTGAAGCCCCCCCTGTCCCCGCTGCGCCAACGCGATTCGTGGACCTTTCACTGCTGGTCGCTCCGGGCTATCCCTGCACATGGCCCACGGGTTTCCCGCGCTTTCAAATCACGCCGCTGCAGCGCATCGGGCCGGAGAGCGCATACAACATCGAGCTTCTGCAGATCGACGGCAACACCGGCACGCAGCTTGATGTGCCGCCCCACTCGGTGCCGCGGCCTTCCTCCAAGCTGCCCAACGCCGGGCCGCTGGGACTGGAGACGACCGACAAGACGCCCGCGTGGAAATTCGCGGGCGAAGCCTGTGTCGTGGATGTCAGCGAACTCCTCGAAGCCGCGCCCCTCGGACAAAGCCCGTTGGTGCAAGTCTCGCACCTCAAGTCGTGGGAAAAGAAACACCGCGCTTTCCGGCCGGGCGACGTGGTGCTGCTACGCAGCGGCTACAGCGATAAATTTTACCAGCCGCTACCGGCGGGTCGCAGGTTTCTTGCGGCACCGCTGGAAAAGAAGACGCCCGGCTGGCCCGATCCGCATCCCGACGCCATGGCTTATCTGGCCGATCGCAATGTCACGGGCGTGGGCACCGACAGCCCCAGCATCGGCCCCATTGGCGAGATGGCCGAGCCCACCCATCTGGCGGGACTGCGACACGGACTGGTATTCACCGAGGGTGCGACCGGACTGGGCCAGCTTCCCCCCACGGGAGCATTTTACTGCTTTCTGGGCCCGCGCCACGCAGACGGCCCCTACTCCGAAGGCCGCGCGATGGGCATCGTGGGCGGCGCGGCCAAGCGACTCATCGAATCGGCGCGCGCGCGGCGTGTACTAGATCTCTCGGTCGTCAATGCGATGAACTGGCCCCTCACATGGCCGGGTGTGGGAGTGGACGACCATCGCCCACCTTACTCGCGCGTCGATTTTTTCCACGCTCCCAACCTCGACCTCTTTCACCACACGCACCTCATGGACAGCCACACGGGCACCCATCTGGTGCCGCCGGGCTACGCGTTGCCCGCGCCGGGCTTTGACAATTCCCAATACGCCCCCGCCGTGCGGCAGTGGCTCAAGGAGTACGAAGCGCATTATGGCCCGCGTGGGCAGAGCACGCTCACCGCCGAAAAGGTGCCCATTGAACAGGGCTGCGGCCCTACGCGCGTGATTGACGTGCGCTACCTCGTGGGCACGCTGCCCGCGAAACAGTGGCCGGGTTCGCCCGCCATCACGCTTGCCGACATCGACAAGGCCGAGGCGCGCGAGGGCCGGCTTGCACCCGGCGATGTCGTGGTGTTTTACACCGGTCATGTAGATCGCCACTTCAAGCCACTACCCGAGGGCCGCGCGTGCATGGAAGATCCCCTCAACGGAAAATCCGAGGGCTGGCCCGCGCCTGGGCCGGAGGTGGTGATGCATCTGGCCTCACGCGGCGTCCGCTGTCTGGCCACCGACGCGCCCACGCTGGGCGGTGTGGATCCCAAGCGCGCACTCATGACCTATTGGGCGCTCGGCAGTAAGGGCATGGTGGGCGTGGAGTTTCTGACGCGCGTGGGGGAGATTCCCAAGGGAGCCTACTTCCTCTTCGCTGCCGTGAAGATTCGCGGCTGCCACGGCGGGCCGGGCCGCGCCCTCGCCTTCCACTAGGGATTGCATCCAGCAATGATGCCGTCCGCAGGAGTTTACCCGAATCCCTCTGGGATTGACCCGGCGAAACCCCGGTTGCTGCTGGACAAACGATGTCAAAGAAATAGCCTGCTGCGAACCCAAAGAAGATGCGCCCATGGGGGACGTGTATCTGAACGCTAACCATCACTGAGCCATGACGCGCTACCACGTCTCCGACAAACCGAACGGTAGTTGGTATGGAACTTTCACCCTTGAGGAACTGGCTGAGGCGGTTGCGACTGGGAGGATCGGGGAGGACTGGGTTGCCACAGAGGACAAAAGAACGTTTTGGATTTTTACACCATGGGAGGAGGACTCAAAATGGGTGAAGATTTCGGAGCTTCTTAAAAGCCATGGCATCACCCTGCCGGAGCCCGTGGCGGCGCCAGCCCCCACGCCGACGCCAACATCAGTAACAGTAACACCCAGCCAGCTTCCGGTTCAGACGCCTAGCGAGGCCCCTGTTGCCAGCGGAGCTCATCAAGAATCGACCAGTTGGGTGTACATCATCGAAGGCCAGCAAACAAAAGGGCCGTTCACCATGGGGCAACTTCGTTCGATGTGGAGCATCGGCAGCATCACCGTCATGACGATGCACTGCCGGGCGGACGACCCACAGTGGAAACCACTCAGCAGCATTTTACACCTGCTTGAGCCATCTCCATCGGCCATCAATGCGGCAGGAGGTGGGCCGATTGCCGCTCCACAAGCGGTGGCGCAGCCCGCAGGCCCGAGTGGCGTGGGCGGTTGGCTCACCTTCTTTTGTGTCGGCCTTACCATACTTGCCCCGTTGTGTAATTTCTCCGAGATGTTCCTCAATTGGTCAAAGGCCAAACCGGTATTCACCGCGTATCCCAGCATCGAAGGTGCCGTGTTTTTTGAAAGCATCGCAATAAGTGCCCTCTTGATTTATGGTTTCATTGTCGGCTGCCGCATCTGGAGAGGCGACTCGCAGGGTCGTAGTCTTGCACAAAGATACCTCCTGATAGGGCTCTTTGGCGGGGTTCTCTTAATGATCATCACGCTGCTCCTATCGGTCGACCTTCCCAAGGATTTCAGGGCCGAATTCAACAAGGGGGCACTCTTTGGTCTCATTGCTAAAGGGGTCTGGTTCACAGTCTGGTGGGCTTACTTCAAGAAATCGAACCGGGTTAGAAACACCTATGGCGAGGAACGCACCTAACTGCCGGGGGGCTTGATGGGAGGCCGAAGGTCGGATTTACTTCCCCCATGCTCGCGCACGGCCCGGTGTCCCCGCAGGAGAATCCACTCCCGCGCCGCGATTTCCTTTCCTTCGCCGTCAACGGCATCGGCGCCGTGGCGGCGGCAGGCTTGCTGGGCGGGGGGCACTCCGCCGGTGCTGCGC
>SYLI01000105.1 GCA_005809105.1 Verrucomicrobiales bacterium
GAGTAATCAAACTCGCACGCCTGCCCGATGTTGATGGGGCCGGCGCCGATGATGAGGACGGAATGAATGTCAGTGCGCTTGGGCATAATGAAACCGAGGGGAGAGTGGACAGGATTGGCTGGGGTTTGTCAGCGGCAATTTCCCGCCGCTTGCTTGCGCCCTGCGTTTTGATTAAGTGGCGCCCGTGCGTCTGGCGTTCTCCTGCTTGCTGGTTCTGTGGTTGGGTGCGCGGGTGGCTGTCGCGGCCGATCGCCCGGCCCCAGGTGACGCATGGAAGCTCGTGTGGTCGGACGAGTTCAACGGCACGCGGCTGGATTACACCAAATGGGCCGTGGAGGAGAACGGCCATGGCGGCGGCAACGGCGAGCTGCAATACTACGTGGATCGCCCGCAGAACGTGCGCGTCGAGAACGGGCAACTCGTCATCGAGGCGCGGCGCGAGCCCTTCAACCTCGCAGGCGTGCGAAAGGATTTCACCTCCGGCCGCATCCGCACCAAGCACCGCGCGGATTGGACGTATGGCCGCGTCGAAGTGAGCGCGAAGCTGCCTGCCGGTCGCGGCCTCTGGCCCGCGGTGTGGATGTTGCCGCGCGAGGAGAAGTACGGCGGCTGGGCCGCGAGCGGCGAGATTGATATCATCGAGCTCGTCGGCCACGAGCCGAACAAGCTGCACGCCACGCTGCACTTTGGCGGGGGCTGGCCGAAGAACCAGCAGGCCACGAAATCCACCACGCTGGAACGCGGCACGTTCGCGGACGATTTCCACGACTTTGCCATCGAATGGGAGCGCGACGAGTTCCGCTGGTTTCTGGATGGCAAGGAGTATGCCCGCCAGCGCCAGTGGCGCAGCGAGGCCGGTGAATTCCCCGCGCCCTTCGACCAGCCCTTCTATCTCATCATCAACCTCGCCGTGGGTGGTAACTGGCCTGGCCCACCCAATGCGACGACGGCCTTTCCCGCGCGGCTGCTCGTGGACTATGTGCGCGTGTTTGCGCGCGGACGCTGACGGGGAGTCAATGCAGTCTTGCAACCGCCTCCATTCGGCGTTCAATGCCGTTTGTGAAACACACCTTGCTCGGTGCCGCGCTCGCCGCGCTTTGCGCCGTGCCAACTCCGGGCGAAGCGGCGGAGACCCGGCTGAACGGGCACCTCTTCACCCTGCCGGCCGGGTTTGAAATCGAACTCGTCGCGCGCGCGCCGCTGGTGGATCGCCCCATCTCCCTAGCGATGGATGACCTCGGCCGCCTCTATGTCACCGACTCCTCCGGCTCCAGCGACAAAGGCCCCACGCAATACGAGCGCAAGGATCACCGCGTCGTCCGGCTTGAGGACACCGACGGCGATGGGCGCTTTGACAAGTCCTTGGTGTTTGCCGACCGCATGATGTTCCCCGAGGGGGCGCTTTTCCACGGCGGCTCGCTCTATGTCGCGGCACCGCCGCAGATCTGGAAGCTCACCGACACCGACCATGACGGCGTTGCCGACCGGCGGGAGGTGTGGTTCGACGGCAAGACCCTCACCGGCTGCGCGAACGACCTGCACGGGCCGTTCCTCGGGCGCGACGGGTGGATCTACTGGGCCAAGGGCGCCTTTGCGCAACAGACCTACACGCTGGAGGGCGGCAAGCCTTTCAGCACCCGCGCCGCGCATCTCTTCCGCGCACGCCCCGATGGCACGGGCATCGAGCCCGTCATGACCGGCGGCATGGACAATCCCGTGGACATCGCGTTTAGCGCGGGCGGCGAGCGGTTCTTCAGCACCACGTTCTTTCAAAACCCGGCCGGAGGCAGGCGCGACGGCCTCATCCACGCCATCTACGGTGGCGTGTATGGCAAGCCGCACGACGTGCTCGACGGGCACGCGCGAACCGGCGAGCTCATGCCCGTGCTGGTGCACATGGGTGCGGCCGCACCGTGCGGGCTGGCCACCTACGACTCGGTTGGCATGGGCGACGACTGGCGGGGCAACCTGCTGGCCTGTTATTTCAATCTCCGCAAGGTCGTCCGCCATGAACTCCTGCCTGAGGGCGCCACATTCCGCACCCGCGACACCGATCTCCTGGCCAGCGACCATGTGGACTTCCATCCCACCGACGTTCACGAGGACGCCGACGGCAGCATCCTCATCGTGGACACCGGCGGCTGGTACAAGATTTGTTGCCCCACCTCGCAGCTTGCCAAGGCCGATGTGCTGGGCGCCATCTATCGCATCCGCAGGCGGGGCATGGCGCGTGCGGCCGATCCGCGCGGGCTTTCAATCGCCTGGGCTCAGAGAACCCCCGTTGAGCTGACGGCGCTGCTCGATGACGCGCGCCCGGCCGTCCAGCAACGCGCCATTGCCGAACTGGGCGCGCGCGGCGACGCGGGCGTCACGGCGCTCTCGCGAATCGTGGGCCGGGGCGAAGCGGATCGCAGCCGCGTGCAGGCCGTCTGGGCGTTGACACGCATCGAAGGCGAGGCCGCCCGGCGCGCCGTGCGAGCGGCCATCACCCGTGGCAGCGACGACACCCGGCTGGCGGCCATCCATTCCGCCGCCCTCTGGCGCGACCGTGCGGCCGCGCCGCAATTGCTCTCCGCGCTCGGTTCCACGGGCGCCGTGGCCCGCGCCGCCGCCGAGGCGCTGGGCCGCATGGGTGACGAAAAGGCCGTGCCAAGGCTGCTCGCGGCGGCCGAAGGCGTCGCACAGGCACCCGATGGCGCTGCGCGCCGCGTGCTCGAACATTCGCTCACCTACGCACTCATCGAGATCGGCAGGCCCGCAGCCGTGCGCACCGCGTTGCAGCGTGCCCTGCCCGCCGCCCAACGCGAGGCGGTGCGGCAGGGTGTCGGCACCGGCAGCACCCAGGAACTGCAGTGGCGCATGGTGCTCATCGCGCTCGACCAGATGCCCGGCGGCGAATTGAAGCCCGAAGAAGTCTTGCCGCTCCTGGCCAGTCCTAGGCCCGGCCTCAAGGCGACGGCGACATGGATTGTCGAGCACCGGCCGGAGTGGGGCGGCGCCTTGGCCGGCCAACTCGGCAAAAGGCTGGCGGACGAATCGTCCAACCCGGCTGCGATGGCGGAGCTGGAATTGCTGCTGACGCGATTGGCGCCCTCGCCAGCCGTGCAAGACCTGCTGGCATCGAGCCTTGTCGATGACCGGTTGCCAGACGCTTGCCGGGGGCTGGTGCTGCGGGCCATGGGTGCGGCAGGGTTGAGGGAAACCCCGCCCCGGTGGCACGCCGCATTGCTCCCAATGCTCGCGACGGCCAAGGGCGAGTTGCTGCGAGGGGCCGTGGCGACGGCGCGTGCGCTGCCGCCCTCCAAACCCTCTGCTGCGGAGATGGGAACGGCACTCACCAAGGTCGGCCGCCAGATGACCGCCCCGGCTCCCGTGCGTCTGGACGCGCTGGCGGCGGCACCGGCACTCGACGAGGTGGAGGGGCCGCTCTTCCACTTCCTGCAATCGCATCTTGATCCGGGCAGCCCGTTGTTGTCGCGCGCGGCCGCCGCCCAGGTGTTGGCCAAGGCGAAACTCTCGCCCGGCCAGTTGCTCGAGCTGGCGGCAAGGATGAAAACCGTCGGCCCGCTGGAGGCGCCACGGCTCCTGCCGGCGTTTGAGCGCAGCCCCAGCGAGCCGCTGGGACTCATCCTGGTGGCGGCACTCAAGCAATCGTCGGGATTGCGCGGACTGCGGGCCGATCTCCTCCGTCCGTTGCTGGCGAAATATCCACCGCGCGTGCGCGAAGCAGCCGAGGGACTGGTGCAGGCGCTGCACACCGACGCGGCGGCGCAGGCCGCGCGGCTGGATGCATTGCTGGCGAAGTGGCCGGTGGGGGACGTGAGGCGCGGGCAGGTGGTGTACCTGAGCACCAAGGCCGCCTGCTCCGCCTGCCACGCGCAGGGTTATCTGGGCGGAAGACTGGGGCCGGACTTGACCAATCTGGGCAAGGTTCGTACCGACCGCGACCTGCTGGAGTCCATCATTTTCCCCAGCGCCAGTTTCGTGCGCAGCTACGAGTCCTTCAGCGTCGCCACGCACGAGGGCGAGGAAGTCACCGGCATACTGCGCAAGGACGGGCCCGATGAGGTGGTGCTGGCCACGGGGCCGGAGTCGGAGGCGCGCATCCCCCGCGGGAAGATCACGGGGATGCGGCCCGGTGTCGTGAGCCTGATGCCGGCGGGGATGGATGGCATCCTCTCCACGCAGGAACTGGCGGACTTGATTGCCTTCCTGCGCGCACCGCGCTAGCGCACAGGGTTGCGGCGCGGGCTTGCCCGGCGGGGTTTCGCGCCCTAGAGTCCATCCCTCGGATCCATGGCGCGGTTCATCGATTTCATCAAGGGGATGGTGCGGGGTGGGGGCGAATTGAAGGCCACGTCGCGCTTCCGGCTGGGGCGGTGCATCGACCGTGGCGGCATGGGTGCGGTGTACGAGGCCGAGCAGCTCGGCGCGTCGGGGTTCGCCAAGCGCGTCGCCGTCAAGTTGCTCCAGCCCACGACGACGGGCCACGCGGATGTGACGCGCGCCTTCATCGGCGAGGCGCGGCTCGTGGCGCGGCTGGTGCATCCGAACATCGCGCAGGTCTACAACCTGGGCATCACACGCAACCATCTCTTCATCGTGATGGAGCTGGTGCACGGCATGAACCTTCAGGATCTTCTGGCGGTGGTGGCGCGGCAGGGCATGAGGGTGCCGCGCGACCTGGCGGTGTACATCGTCAACCGCGTGCTGCGCGGGCTGGCCTACGCGCATCATCTCAAGGATGAGGCGGGCCAGCCGCTCGGGCTGGTGCATCGCGACGTGCACCTGCGCAACATCCTCGTGAGCTACGAGGGCGATGTGAAGCTCACCGACTTTGGCATCGCGCGCGCGCACGGCTTCCTCCCGGCCGACCGTCCCGACATCATCGTGGGCTCGCCCGACTTCATGAGCCCCGAGCAGATCAGCGGGGAGCCGGTGGATCACCGCTCCGACATCTTTTCCACCGGGGTGGTGCTGTGCACGCTCCTGCTCAACCACAACCCCTTCAACGACCGGAGCGTGGAGGCGATGCGCGAGCGGCTCACCCGGCGGCCCATGCCCGACTTTGCCGCGATGAACCCCGAGGTGGACGCAGAGCTCGAGCGCATCCTGCGCACGGCGTTGGAACGCCAGAAGTCCCACCGTTATGCCAGCGCGTATGACATGCTCGCCGAGGTGGAGCAGTACCTCTACTCGCGGGCGCACGGGCCGACGGCTGACCGCCTGCGCCGGTTCATGAGCGAGGTGACGGCCACGCCTCCGGCAACGCGCAGCATTACGCGCACGAAGGTCATTCCCAGGCCCGGCGGCCGCAGTGCGCCCACGCGCCGCCGCCCGTCGTAGGGTTTAATTAAAGCAGCGAGTCCTGCCCGCCCCTCGTGGGTTTTAGCCCAAGCCTGGCACACCCCAGTTCCGTCGCCACGCGCCCCTGCGGCGTGCGGTTGAGATAGCCCTCCATGATGAGGTAGGGCTCGTACACTTCCTCCAGCGTGTCGGGTTCCTCGCCCACCGCCACGGCGATGGAATTCACGCCCACCGGCCCGCCTCCAAATTTGACAATGATGGTTTCCAAGATGCGCTTGTCCATCTCATCCAGCCCATGCCGGTCAATCTCCAGCATCGCCAGCGCGCGGTCGGCCACCTCACCCGTGATGCGTCCGTCGCCCTTCACCTGCGCATAATCGCGCACGCGGCGCAGTAGGTTGTTCGCGATGCGCGGCGTGCCGCGGCTGCGCCGGGCAATTTCCAGAGCTCCCTCCTCATCCATCTCCACGCGCAGCAGCCCGGCGGAGCGGGTGAGGATGCTTTGCAGATGGAGGGTGGCGTAGTAGTCCAAGCGTTCGCGCACGGGAAAGCGCGAGAGCAAGGGGCTTGTGAGCAGGCCCGCGCGCGTCGTGGCGCCGATGAGCGTGAAACGCGGCAGGTTGAGCCGCACACTGCGCGCGTTGGGCCCGGTGTCGATGATGATATCGAGCTTAAAATCCTCCATCGCCGGATAGAGGTATTCCTCCACCGTCTTCTGCAGCCGGTGAATCTCGTCAATGAAGAGCACGTCGCCGGCCTCAAGGTTGGTGAGCAGGCCGGCAAGGTCGGCCGCCTTCTCGATGGTGGGGCCGCTCGTGGTGCGCAGGTTGGCCCCCATCGCGCGCGCCAGAATATGCGCGAGCGTGGTCTTGCCCAGCCCCGGCGGGCCCGAGAGCAGAATATGATCCAACGCCTCGCCGCGTTGCCGCGCCGCCGCCACGGCAATCTCCAGTCGCTCTCTCACCTTGGCCTGACCGGTGAACTCGGCAAAGGCACCGGGCCGCAACGCATGATCCAGCGCGGCATCGGGTGGGGTAAGAACTTCAGAAATCAGACGCTCAGCCATTCCTGCGCAAGGATGAGCAACCGGCTGCGCCGGGCGCAATAATGATTTTGCATCCCCCAGAATGTCTTAATCGAGGGTGACTCCACCTGGCCCACGGACGGATCGACCCCTGCGGGGGGCAATACGGCTTCGCCGGAGGGCACCTGCGGGGCGGCAATAGGGGGCGAAGCCATCATTGCCGGGGCGCAGCCCTTAAACCAAGATAAAAGATGCACATTGCTTGATGGCCCAAGGAGGGGTAACAGAAGGCTGCGCAAGGCAACGCCACAGCGCAGTTCAATCTGGGTATTTGCTATGACAATGAAGAAGGATGAGGTGAAGGCTGTGGAGCGGTATCGCAAAGCCGCCCTGCAGGGAGAGGCAAAGGCGCAGGTCAATCTGGGTAACAGCTATCGCCATGGCCGAGGTGTGGAGAAGGATGAGGTGGAGGCCGTGAAGTGGTATCGCAAAGCCGCCCTGCAGGGAGATGCAAAGGCGCA
>SYLI01000106.1 GCA_005809105.1 Verrucomicrobiales bacterium
ACCCGTCGCAGCCGCCTGTTGCATCACTCCTTGCCCAGAAACCGCCCGCGTCAATCCCACCGCTCCCTCCGCAGTCGACTGACCCTTCTCCAGATTCGTCGCCTGCGCAGACACCGTACCAGGAATCGCAGCCTGAACTTGAGCGGCGGCAAGCGTGCCTGCGGCGGGCCTTGCAGTGGCGGATTGTTCTTTTGCGGCAGTGGATTGCGGGATGGATGCAGCCGCGGGAGCGGTCGTTGCTGGCAAGGGGGTTGCCGCTGCAGAGGAGGTTTGTCCGGGTTGCACCGGAAGGGCCTTGGTGGCCTGGGCCATGCTGGCAGGTTGATCGGGGTTCGCTTTGGATTGCTCCAGTGGCGAAGGCTTTGAGGGCGGCTCTTCCTGCTGTGGAAGCGTGGCCTCCAGTGGCGGCAGCGTGGCAGCTCCAACCCTGGATGAGGCCGTCATCTTGCCGGCAGCCGAATCGGAAGTCGCCACGGGCGGAAGAACGGGGATGGTCGAAGCGGCTGGTTGCGCAGGTGCTGGCGCAGTGGCCGCCGGCTTGACCGCAATTTCCTTGGTGGCTTGTGCGGTTGGCGCCGGTGCAGCGGCGTTGGCGCTGGCCACTTCCAATTGCGGATCGGCCATCTGCGGCAGCGCAGGCCCCAGCGGATCGTTGGAGAGTTTGGGCAGTGTGGCGCCCTCGGCCTTCAAGTCGGGCACCTGCGGTGTCGGGCGCGCCAAGGCTGTGGCTTCCGGCTGAACCGTTGCCGGTTCCACCGGGCGCGCGATTTCCGGGCTGCCCGATGGGGCGGGATTGGCCGCCTGTCTTTCCGGAACCGGCATCGCCGCAGACATCTTTTCCATCCCCGCTTGTGTGTTCACCTGCTGCTGGGCGGGTTCTTCCTTGGTGAACAAGGTGCCTGGGTCGAGATGGATTTCGACAATCTCCTCATTCACGATGCTGCGATACACGGCGTTGGACACCAGCCAGAACGTGGTGAGGAAGGCGATCATCACGTGGAGCAACACCGAGGCGAGCAGGCACTTCTGAAGAAGGCTCAGGCGGCGCCGGCGTTCTTCATCAATGAAATTGCGCAGCAGGGCCACCAACGCGAGCAGGGCCAGCAGCAGCAGCAGCAGCCACCACTTGAAATGGTCGTACATCGCCCACCAGCTAAACGCCTCCTCGGTTGCCGGCAGCACCTGCGCATGGGGCACTACCTCGGTCGTGCGGCTGTGGTAGAGCTGGTAGGTGCGATTGGCCGCACCCTCTCCCGCGCGGTCCGAACTAAAAATCATCTCGTGGCCTCCGGCAAAAAGCGCCGGGTCGGTGTCATTGGCGGCCGTGTTGACGGGCGGCCCCAGCGGCTGCGGCGAGCGCGCGTCCTCGGGGAACCAGCGCGAGCGGTAGAGGTCGAATCCACCCGCCCCGCCGTCGCGATTGGAAGCGAAGTAGAGGTAATCCCCACGGCGTGTCAGCGCCGGTTGAGCGTCGCGCTGCGGGGTGTTTAACTGAGCCAGGGGCTGTGCAAGGGCAAAGTCCGAAGCAGCGCCCTCCAGCGGTTTAGCAGGTGCCGTCTGGTTGGCCTCGCCCGACTCCGGTGCTGGCGAAGCTGCGCGCTTCTCAAGGGCGGCAAAGAAGATGTCAAAATCCTCCAAGGGCGCAACCACGCGCAGCCGCGCCGTGGCGCGCCAGTCGGGCATCGCGGGTTCGGACTGGCCGGGACGCGGACGGTTGGAAGCAAAATAGAGGCCGGCAGGGTGATGGCGCGCTGCGTCGGCACCCTCGGGCACGTCGCCCCCCAACCGCATGGCCGGATCCATTTCATCAAAGCGCGTGTTGACAGTCTCCCCCAGCGGCTCGGGCGTCGTCCAGTGCGCGCCCACGCGGCTTGTGCGCCAGATGTCGTAGCCGCCCCGGCCGCCTTCGCGGTCAGAATAAAAATACAACTGCTGTCCATCGGCGCTCAGAGCCGGACCCAGCTCGTCACTCGGGGTGTTTAAATCAGCCAGCGGCACCGGCTCGCTCCATGCCGCATCCAGACTGGGCCGCGTGGAGAGGTAGAGGTCAGCGCCCTGCTGCGGGCGGCCTGCCACAAAAATCAGGGTCTGCCCATCGGCCGACACCGTGGCATCGTAACGATCCACGGCCGGCTCCATGCCCGGGAAAAGCTCGCGGGGGGTGCTCCAGACGACCGCCCGAAGTTGGGCGA
Source organism: Verrucomicrobiales bacterium (assembly GCA_005809105.1). GTDB lineage: Bacteria > Verrucomicrobiota > Verrucomicrobiia > Limisphaerales > UBA1100 > SYLI01. The sequence continues at coordinate 2,193 of SYLI01000106.1, forward strand.
GAGCCTCGGCTTGCTGCTCCACACCATCGGTGTAGACCGTGTGCTTCTTCTGGCCACGATTGGAGGCGAGCAATGCCGCCAAGAGCAGCACACCGCCCCCGATCCACCATCCGCGCCGCGACCGAACCCGTGCCGCCGGCTGTGACTGTGAGCTTGGGGGCGGCTCCGTGGGTGTGTGGGGATTTTCCATGCGGGAATTCTCAGCGGACGGTACTTTCCAATTCGGGGAGCCCTTCTCCTGTGTGGGCAGGGTTCCACAAACCGCAGACTGGGTCGATGAAATTCTCCTTTCGTCGACCGGCGCCAGCGCGCTCCCCGATGTTCGTGCAGGTGTGCATCAAGGCTCGCCCTTGCGATCAGTTGAGTTTCGTTTTGGCAGCCTTGGCAGGGTCGCTCTCCGGATACTTCTCAATCAGGTCGCGGTAGGAGCTTTGCGCCGCCTCCTTGTTGCCGCTTTCATCCAGCGCCACGCCCATGCTGAAGAGCCCGCGCGCGTGCCATTGGCCCTTCGGGTTGCTGACCTCCGGCGGATAGTTGGCCTGAAGGTAAACGAACGCCCTCACGGCATCCTTCAATCCCGCCTGGCGCGCCTCGGCATCCTTGGTCTTCTGCGCCTGCTTGAGGTGACACTCGCCCACCTGGAATTGCGTGCGCGCGCCCAGCTCGTCTTTGCGCAGACCTTCGGCCACCTTCTCGTACAGAGCCAGCGCGTCGGCAAACTTGCCCTGATTTTCCAGCGCCCACGCTGCACCGTGCCATCCATTGCGGATGAGCGTGTGCGTGGGGTGCGCCATGATGAACTGGCGGTAGGCCTTTTCCGAATCCGCCCATTCCTCCAGCAGGCCATGGCATTCGCCCAGACGCAGCAGCGATTGGGATTGAACATTGGCATCGCCACTCTTGGCGGCAGCAGCTTTTGCGTAACTGGCGAGCGCCGCCTTGTGCGTCTTGGTTCGGGCTGCCGCTGTGGCCGCAGTCTGCGCCAGCTGCATGTGCGATTCGCCCGCCTGATAGGCCGCAGTGCCGATGAGGTCCTTCAAGTCGGCAGGTGGATTGGCAGGCAGCGCCTCCACGAATGACTCAAATGCGGCGGCGGCCTTTGCCATGTCCTGTTTTTCAAAGTGCGCCCAGGCCAGCCGATAGCCGCCCTTGGCCAGCAGCTCGGTGTCCTTGGTGGCCTTGAGCAGGCCGGTCAGGCGCGAGACGGTGTCGTCATATTTGGCGTCTTTAAACTCCAGCTCCGCCAGCTCAAACGCGGCGCGATCGGCAAGCTCGCTTTTGGGATGATCGCCCAGCAGTCGCTTGTACGCCGCCGCCGACTTGTCTGTGCGCCCCGCGCCCAGTTCACACCACGCCGATTGGTAGATCGCGTTGTCGGCCCACTCCGACTTGGCTTGTGCGACCACCTTGCCGTATTGGGCGATGGCCTCGTCCCATTTCTTCTGCCGCTCCAGCGCCATGCCGAACCGAAACAAAGCCTGGTCGGCTTTGCCGAATTGCGGGTAGTCGGCAAGCAGCTTGGTCAGCGCGGCCTGCGCGGGCGCAAACTCCTCCTTATCCAGCAGCACCAATCCCTGCTGGAAGCGCGCGTCGGCGGCGAAGTTGTGCTTGGGCGACTGGTCGGCAATGGCGGCAAAATGTTTGGCGGCTTCGTCGCGCTGGTTCTGGTCGCGGGCGATGAAACCCAGATAGTAAAGCGCATCGGGCTTGAGTTCTGACTGCGCGTGCTTGGCCACCACCGTCTCCAGCGCCGTGCGGGCGCCCGCCAGATCTTTGGCTTGATACTGCAGCCGGCCGGTTTCCACGAGTGCATGCGGCAGGTGCTTGCTGGTGGGATGGGATTGGACAAGTTTTGCCAGCGTGGCAAGCGCGCCCGCGTGGTCATTAGCCTGCTCGCTGGCAAGACCGCTTAAGAGCAGCGCGGCGTCGGCATTGGGCGCCTTGGCCTGCGCAGTGGCAAAGCGGTTGAGGTGGATGACGGCCTTGGCCCAGCCGCCCGTGCGATAGTGGGCATCACCAATCAGGAAATCCAAGGGTGCAAACTTCGCGGCCACGTCCGACTTGGCCGTGAGCGGCTCCAGCGCCTTGAGGGCGTCGGCCCACTGTTTCTGGTTGTAGAGCGCGTTGCCCGCACGGTACTGCGCGTCGCCGGCTTGCGGGTGATTGGCGTGTTTGCTGGCAAAGGCTTTAAAGCTGGCGAGCGCCTCGTCGTATTTCTCCAGCAGGAACAAGTTCTCAGCGTGCAGAAAGGCCACGTCGGCCGCCTCGGGACGGTCGCTGTACTTGGCCAGATAGGTTACGCAAAGAGCGTCGCTGGGCTGGTACTGCTTGTCGCGATGCAGCGCGTCGGCGGACAGCCGCAGCGCGTCGTCCAGTTGCGCAAACGCGGCGTGGTCACGAATGAGCCGCCCGAAGGCCGCGTTGGCCTCGGCGTACTTGGCGCTCGCGTAGAGGTTGTTTCCCAAATCAAAGAGCAGCTCCGCCACGCGCGGATCCTTGGCGTACCGGGCCTCGGCCTGCGCCAAAGCCTGTGCGGCGTTCTCGTGTTTCTTCTGCAGAGAAAACGTACGCGCCTGCCACAGGGCCGCGTCCAGCGGGGCATTGGGTTCCTTGACCAGTCCGGCAAAGACGTTCTCAGCCTTCACATAAACCTTGCCCTCCAGATGGGCGCGGCCAAGGTAAACGCCGGCCTTCGCGGCCTGCGGGTCATCCTTGTAGTTGAGGCGAAACTCACTGAAGTCAGCCGCGGCCTTGTCGTAGTCCTTGAGGTGCTCGAACCGCACGAAGCCCAAGCGAAAGAGCGCCTCGGCTGAGAAGGGTCCCTTGATCTGCCGCGCCGCCGTTTCGTACGCAAGGGCGGCGTCTTTGTGGTTGCCCAGTTCGCGCTGCGATTCGCCCAGCAGAAAATGGGTCTGCTGTTCAAACGGGGTGCCTTTGACCTCGGCCTTGAGTGAGTCCAAGGCCGCGCCCGCCTCCTTGTACTGGCTGGTCTCAAACCGGGCCAGCGCGCCTTGGAATTTCGCACGCGTCGCCCACGGTCCCTTCTGCTTGGCGATGTCCTCGCTGGCGGGGATGACGTCCTTCCATTTCCGCTGCGCAAAGAGCGATTCAAGCAGACCAATTTTGAGCGCGGCAAGTTCCGCGGCTCCGGGCAGATTCATCCCCTTCTTGTACGCGGCCTCAGCCTCGGCGGGCTTGTTGAGGCGCAGCAGTGATTGTCCCCAGAAAATGTGGACTTGGTCGGGCTTGGGAGCCTTCGGGTTGGCGGCAAGTTTGGAGAGCTCCGGCTCAGCCAGATCATACTTCTGCATGCCCACGTACGAGAGCGCCAAGCCAAATTGCGCGTCCACAGCCTTGGCGTGCGTGGGGTATTTTTTGAGGAAACTCTTATACTCGTCGGCCGCCAGCTCGTAGAGCTTGCGGTTGTAAAGCTCGTTGGCGCCGAAGTAAACCTCCACCGCCGGATCCTTCTTGGGTTGATCCTGCGCCATCGCGGGCACTGCCAGCCCCACGAGCACAGCCCAGAGAATTCCGCACCTTGCGCGGCGCAGCAGGTTTGACTTGAAAGAGTAGGAGGGGGAACGAAAAGCCCAAGTCTGCATGTCTTAGTCTCGCACTTCTATCCCGAACCGCAACCAACCGGAGGTTGGGGGTGCAGGCATCGATGCCTTTGTCTCGTCCAAAAAGGGCTGGCGGGACCATCCTGCCAGCCGGGAATTGGACGGGGCCAACACCCCGCCGCTTCACCCCGCACCAGTGCAGAGCCCTGGCCGGGAGGATTCCCAACGCGAACCCAATCAAACGGCAACCGGCAGGCGAGTCAGCCGAATGTTGTGGGAAAGTTGTTCACAGCCGGTGCGCCGACGCTGCCGCCACCGGCAAGGTTCTGGTCATCTCATCCACCCGGTAGCCGAAACCCGCGCCGCCAATCGTGGAGAGGTCCACCTTCCCTTCCTGCCGCCGGTACAATCCGGGGTGGATTTTTGCCTCCGCCGACGAGGCGTCTGGATAATACTGCATGGAGTTGGTTTCCACTCCCATGATGGTTCCCGTGTGTGCGGCCAGCAAACAATGAGGCACCTGAGCCAGCATGGGATTGGTGAGGTCCTGCACCATGAGGGTCATGCCGTGCGCCCTGGCCCAGCAGGCGGAGAGCAAGGCCCCTGTTTGCGTCTTGCAAGTCTTGAGCGCAACCCCCGTCCAACCCAGCTCGCGCCCCAATCGAACGTGTTCCCAGTCGTGCGCGCTTTCGTCCAGGAAGAGTGGCTTGCGTGCGCTCACGCTGCGCACGTCGATGCGGTATTTCTCCAGGTCGTAGGGGAAGGGCTGCTCGACATAGAGCACCATGCCATAGAGGCGCGGATGCTCGGCGCAAAGCCGATCGAGGATTTCGCACACGTACTGGGGATCGCTGACGGTGCAGTTAAAATCGGCCGTCAGCCAATCCACGCCGTGGGAGAGCGCGATCTGTCCCACCTTCACCGTTCGGGCGTAATCCCACTGGGCATCGTTGCCGCGCAGCTTGATCTTAAGGCAGCGCAGCCCATCACGCTTAATCCAGTCGGCCAGCACCACCGGATAGCCATCGCGCGGCTCATCGCCTTTGAGCTCGGATTCATCCAATGGATCCACCCCGCCCACCAGATGCCATGCCGCGAGCCGAGAGGGCGCGGTGTGAACCAGAAAATCCTGCGGGAACTTTCCGGCAAACGAGACCGCCTCATCCGCCGGCGCCAGATAGTCCGCCAGCGTGCGGCTCATCCAAGGCGCGCCATAAGTCTGGTACACAGGGCGGCCGTGCAAATTGCCGTAGGCATCGTGCAGGGCGAGATCAAAAAGTGAATTGCACACCAGCGCCGCCAGCCACGGCATGGGTTCGGCCCCTGCACGCGAGGCATTGAATTCCGAAAGCAGTACCGGCAGGGCTTGCTGCTGGAAGTCGTGTCCCACTTCCATCGGATGGCCCCGCGAATCGAAGGACGCCCAGGCCGCCGCCAACCTGATGCAGAAAGACTGCATCGCCTCGAGGCGCGCCTCATAGCTAAGGGCACTGGGCCACACCCAAGTGACCGACAGCGGCGTCTCCCCCCACCCTTCCGCGGTGCGGCCGTCAAGCCCGCGCACCTCCATGCGGCACCGGGCGCAGGTGACATGCGATACCGTCTCGGTCCCAAACTTGATGGGCATGCGCATATGGACCGGCAGGAAATACAACTGCGCGCCGCAAGGGAGGATGTCGTGAGGATTGTGCATGGGAGACTCTGAGCGTCCCCGGATAAAAGAGGGAACGACACCGCATGAAGCGCGAGGCCCGGGCCTAAGTCGAGATTTTCTCCGCAGCCAAGGCGGCGGCAACCGCCGGGCGCGGCACGGATCCATCACCCGACTGATCAGGGCCGCCATCCGCGTTGACAGGTGCGTTGCCGGCAGGTAGGGGCGCGCGGCGCCGCGCGATGCGCACGACGCCTGCCACAACAAGCAGACTCAAGACAGCCCACGCGATGCGCTGCACCGAACGCAGCTTCTGGTGCTCAGACGACGACGCAATGGCGGCGGCGAGGTCGCGAGCCTGCGCCGCATCCAGAGAGTCGGCGTACACGCGCGCCACATCACCCATGAAACCCAGCGTGGGATCGGCGCCCAATTCTCCGGTCCCTTCCGCGGCGCGGCGCAGATTCAGGCGCGCCATCGCCGGCTGGCCGGCCGCATCGTAGTAAACGCCCAGATAGAGGTGCGCGTAGAAAAGCCGCTGCTGCAAAACCGCCGGGGCAATCTCGCCTGCCCGCGCAGCGGCCAGCACGTTGGCCGGTCCCAAGGTGCCTTTAAGTAGCTCGTAGATTTGCGCCATGGGCAGACGCTTGTCCTTGGCAACCGGCAGCAGGCCTTCGCGCGCACGCACCAAGGCGCCGGCCGAACCCGCCGCCCCCTTGGCGGCGCAGAGGAAATGCCACGCCGCCGCTTCCACGTCGTCGCCGACAACGGTGTTGTACCACGCGAAGCGCTTGCGGCCGGCGTCATGCTTGCCGGCGATGGCGTAGGCGATGCCCAGCGTGAACAGGTAAGGATCGCGCGACACATCTGGTTCAAGCTTGAGGTAGGTTTCCCAGTCGTGGATGGCGTCGGGAAGCCGGCCCGCGCGGAACTGCGACATGGCACGCGACTGCAGGAATTCCAGATGCATCGGCGCCACGCCGTAGGCCATGGAATAGTCCACCACCGCCGCCGCGTGGTTCTTGAGATGATCGTGAAGCCGGGCGCGGAAGGCGTAGCCCACGTAATTGGTGGGGTCGGCGCTGACGGCGCGCGTCGCCAGCTTGAGCGCGTCCTCGCGCTTGCCCATGCGCACGGCCTCCTGCGCCTGTTTCATGAATTCCTCCTGCTCGGGCTTGATGATGACGTCGGGCTTGGTGGCGCGCTGCCCGGACGCTTCCACCACGAGACCGGCAAATGCCAGAAGCCAGAACCATGGACACAACCCTACTCGCCATCCTCCCTTCCCCCTCATGCCGGAGAGCCTACGGGCGGCCGCAGGACCGGAGCAATCCCAAGTTATTCACCCGCTGTGAATGGGCGCTCTACTTCGCCGGCTTGATGCCCCGCAGCTGGGCGTGAACCCGTGCCACGTCGCCCATGTAGCTGTGTCGATCGGCCACTGCCGCAGCCATGCCAATGTACTTGTCGCGAAGCTTCAAGTCGCCCTTGGCCTCGTACCACAGGCCCAGATACAGATGGGCGTAGAACAACTGTCGCTCCAGCCGCTCGCCCTTCGCCTCGCCCTCGCCTGCCTTGGCCAGAATCTTTTCGGGCGTCGACTTTCCCGCAAAGAGCGCGTGCACCTCCATCATGGGGATGCGTCCGTCTCCCTCGATGGGGATGAGCTTTTCGGTGGCCTCCTTGATGCCGCGCGCGCGCGCCAGACACAGAAAATGCCACACGGCATTCTCGACATCATTGGGGTTGACCGTCTGGTGGCGCTCGAACTGTTCGTAGCCCTTTTGGAATTCGCCGGCATAGTAGTAAGAAATGCCGCGCTGCCAATGATGCGGGTCCTGCGCGGTTTGGACCTTGAGGAAGGCGTCAAAGTCGGCGATGGACTCCTTGATCTTCGCGCGCTTGAACTGTGACTCGCCCCGGCGCTGGAAAAGATCGGCACGCGCGCCGGGATTCTTCTCCAGTTCCAATGCCGCCGTGAGATCGGCCGCCGCCTTGTCATGCGCCCGCATCGCACCATGCAACTGCGCGCGCAAGGCCAGAGGTTCGGGTTTGTCCGGTGCCTTGGCGATCGCCTCACCCGCCAGCTTCAGCGCCTGAGTATGCTCGCCCTTGCGAAACGCCGCCAGCGCCTGCCGGCTCAGAGTGTCGTCATCATCCTCGGCCGCCGCGAACGTCGCCGACGCCACCCCCGCCACAAGCCCTGCCGCTAAAATCAATGCCGCGCCCTGGTGCATGGGGGCATCCTAGCGCGGGCCTTTGCGCGGGCAACAGCAATCATGGCGTGACAAGGCTGCTGCAAGGCACTAATCCAACGCGCGTGCTTGCGGCCTTGCTTGCCACTGCGCTCTTCTCGTTCTCGGCCGTCTCGGCACGGCGCACCACGCGCTACGTGGGGCCGGCGGCAGCCAACTTCACGCGACTGCTTTTGGCGATCGCGGTGCTCGCGGTGCTCGCGCAGACGCTGGGCCGCGACATGGCGCGCCACTTCCACCTACAATGGCTCCCTTGGTGGCTGCTGAGCGGGGCGATTGGCTTTGGACTCGGCGACGTGGCTTTATTCCGGGCGCTGCCCCTATTGGGCTCGCGCCTGACAACTCTGGTCGTCCACAGCGTCGCCGCCACGCTGGCTGCCACTCTGGAATGGTGCTGGCTGGGAAGATCGATGACGGGCGCGCAAATTCTCTGCAGCATCACCATCCTGTGCGGGCTGGCCATCGCACTGGCGCCTGAAAAGGATGTGGCAAGTCATCGCGGCAAGCTCTCCGGCGGCATCGGCTGGGCGCTGGTCTCCGCGTTTGGCCAAGGCGTGGGTGCGGCGCTGCTCAGCCGGTACATTTATGAGCAGGCGCGACACGCTGGCACCCCCATCGAGGGCTTGGACGGCGGCTTGGCGGTGGCGTGCCAGCGGATGCTGGGAGGCGTCGCCTTCACGGGCGTGCTCCTTTGCGTGTTGCGCTGGCGCCCAACGCCCCCGGACGCGGAGCCCCCGCAGTGGAAAGCGGCGGCTCCGTGGCTGCTGTTTAACAGCCTGTGCGGCCCTGCGCTGGGCGTGAGCTGTTACCAATGGGCGCTGAGCACCCACGGCACGGGAGTGGTGCTGCCCATCGTGGCGACGACGCCCGTGGTCGTGATTCCCTTTGCCATCCTGTTGAAGGAGGAAACGCCCAAGTGGCGGTCGTTGCTGGGCGGCCTTGTCGCCGTGGGGGGCGTGGTGGGCATGACGCTGAGCCACGGAAGGGGCTGATGGGATGGGGAGTCAGGACAACCCCAAGGCGCTTTGGTGGCACGTGTTGTTCGTTGACACTCTCTTGGAATCCTGTTTTCAATTCTCCCCCTCCAATGACGCGGTTGGCCCATGGAGAATGCGACGCGCAACGCGGGTGATCCCTGCGTGAGGCGCAGCGTCGGCGTCTCCCCTTCTGGCAACCCATGAAGTCACCCTTCCAGCCTGTTGACGGTTCACTTGTTGCCCCACGGGGTTACCTGGCCGGCGGCGTTTTTTGCGATGTCAAACGCCTGGGCACCGGCAAGGGTTCGCACCGCGGCCCCAAGCGCGATCTCGCGCTGGTAGTCAGCAGCGTGCCGGCCGTGGCTGCGGGAATGTTCACCACCAACCAGGTTTGCGCCGCGCCGGTCAAGCTGTGCGTGCAACATCTGCGGCAATCGCGCGCACAGGCCATCATCGTCAATTCGGGCAACGCCAACGCCTGCACCGGGCCTCAGGGCTTGGCCGACGCGCGCGAGATGGCCTCTTGCACCGCCCTGCAATTGCTGCTGCACCCCACTCAGGTGCTCGTCGCCTCCACAGGGCGCATCGGCATCAAAATGCCGATGGCCCGTGTGCGGCGCGGCATCCGCCACCTCGCGTGCCAACTGGACGACACTCCGGCCGCCGCCGCGCACGCCGCCGAAGCCATCCTCACCAGTGACACGCGCCCCAAGTCGCTCGCGGTGGAATTTGCACTCGGAGGCAAGCGTGTCCGCATCGGTGGCATCTGCAAGGGCGCAGGCATGATTCAGCCGGGAATGTCGCCCACGGGCGCGCGACCCGCCGCCCTCCCACGGGGCCTGCACGCCACGATGCTCTGCTTTCTCACCACCGACGTGGCCATCGCCCCGGCCCCGCTGCGCGCCGCACTGCGCGAGGCCGTGGCCGCCAGTTTTAATCGCATTACCGTCGATGGCGACATGAGCACCAACGACACCGTGCTCATCTTGGCCAATGGTCTGGCAGAGAATAAGCCTCCCGCGATGGGCGGCGGGGACTGGAAGCGCTTTCATGCGGCCTTGCATCACGTCTGCCACGAGTTGGCCTTGATGATTGTGCGCGATGGCGAAGGGGTTCACCGCGTGGTGACGGTGCGAGTGCAAGGTGCCCGCAGCGACGCCCAAGCCGACGCGGCGGCGCGCGCCGTGGGCAACAGCGCGCTGGTAAAAACGAGCTGGCATGGCGGCGATCCCAACTGGGGCCGAATCATGGACGCGCTGGGTTATTCGAAGGCGACGATCGTGGAATCGCGCGTGGACATCGGCTACAGCGCACCCGGAGCGCGCGAGATTCTCTTCTCGCTGCGCAAGGGTCAACCGACACGGGCGACCTTCCGAGCGCTGTGCGCCGCCGTCGCACCGAGGGAATTCGACCTGCACATCCACCTCAACTCTGGACGGGGCGCAGCCGTGCTCCACGCCTGCGACCTCACAGAATCGTACGTGGAATTTAACAAGGGCGACGTGGGCAACCTCGCGTCTCTGGGAGGCTGAAGATGAAACGCCTTCTCAAGTCTTGTGTCCGGCAACTCGCACGCCACATCCGTATCCCCATACGAGCGGGTCCGTGCCAGGGATTCCTGTGGAGCGTTCCCACACGCATCCGGTTTCTGCGCGGCGACTACGAGTTGCGATTCGCTGAGTTCGTGGCGGCGACACTCGGTCCCGAGGACATCTTCTGGGATGTCGGCGCCCACTTCGGCTACTACTCATTGCTTGCCTCGCGCATTGTAACGCGGGGTGAGTGCTTCTCCTTCGAGCCCGACGCGGGAAACCGATGGTATCTCGAACACCACGTGCGATGGAATCGGATCAAGAATATCTCAATTATTCCCTGCGCGATCGCCTCTGTAAGCGGGCCGCGGTCCTTTGGTGGGAATGGCACGGGCTCGGGCCACCTTGATGGCGTCGGTCAAACCGTTCAGGCACGGACCGTGGATGAACTCATCGAGAGCCGGGCTTGCCGTCCGCCTTCCTTCATGAAGATTGATGTCGAGGGAGCCGAGACGGAAGTCCTCAAGAGCCGCTTTGTGAACCTCGCCGGGGTCATTTGCGTTGCAACACACGGTGCGCGATTCCACTCGGAGTGCGGTGAACTGCTCGCCGGCTATGGCTTCGAGATCTTCGATTCGGGGGCATCACTCTTGGTCGCCGTGGACCGTAATCGCAAGGATTGCGCCGCCGTGATGAAACGCACAGCTTGCTTGAAAGAAGTGCATTGAGGTTCGCATGCACGACCTCGTCGCCAAAGCCTCCACCCTGCTCGAAGCTCTGCCTTACATCCAGCGCTTCAGCCATGCTACCTTCGTGATCAAGTACGGTGGCAGCTTCATGGATTCACCCGAGGCGGCCGTGCGCGACGGAGTGGCCCGCGACCTCGTCTTTCTCGAAGCCGTGGAAATCAACCCCGTGGTGGTGCATGGCGGAGGCAAGGCCATCACACGCGCAATGGATGCCGCGGGCCTCAAGGCCAGGTTTGTGCAGGGCCAGCGCGTCACCGATGAGGCGGCTATGGCCGTGGTGGACAACGTGCTCTCGCGCGAGATAAACCCGGCCATCGTGGAAGCCATCCAGCGGCTGGGTGGCATGGCGCAGGGATTCTCCGGCGCAGAGATTTTTACATGCCGCAAGTTCATGCTCGAAGGCCCTGCGGGGCCGGAATCCGACTTGGGCCAGGTGGGCGAAGTGACGGCGGTCAACACCGCGCCGCTTCTCGACTGCATCGCGCGCGGCGTCACGCCGGTGGTGAGCCCCGTGGCTCGGGGTGCGGACGGACGGCTCTACAATTGCAACGCCGACGTCGCGGCGGCTCAGGTGGCCATCGCGCTGCGCGCCCAGCGGCTGGTGTTTATGAGTGATGTGCCCGGCTTACTGCGCGATCCCGCCGATCCTGCAACCCTCATCACCCATCTTCGCGCAGGTGAAGTGCCCGCGCTCAAGGCCGCGGGCGTGGTGGATCACGGCATGATCCCCAAGGTGGACAGCGCCATCGCCGCGCTGCGCGAGGGCGTGCAAAAGGTATCCTTCGTGGATGGACGCATGAACCACGCAGTGCTGCTGGAAATTTTCACCGACGCCGGCGTCGGAACGGAGGTGGTGCCGTGAGCACTGCCGACATCAAGGCGCTCTACAACCACTGCGTCATTCCCTCGTACGGCAGGTTCGACTTGGCATTGGTGCGTGGCGCGGGCAGTCGTGTGTGGGATGCCGACGGGCGCAGCTACCTGGACTTTGCCACGGGCATTGCCGTGTGCGCGCTGGGGCACGCCCATCCGGAAATCACCGGGGAGCTGACGCGACAGGCGGGCACGCTCACGCATGTATCCAACCTTTATTACACCCCGCTCCAGGGGCGGCTGGCCGAGGCGCTCGTGGGCAAGGCGGGGCCCGGCAAGGTGTTTTTTTGCAACAGCGGTGCCGAGGCCAACGAGGGTCTTTACAAACTCGCGCGGCAATTCGGCCACGACGAGGGACGCTTTGAAATCCTCACGGCGCAGAATTCCTTCCACGGCCGCACGCTGGCGGGCATCGCTGCCACCGGACAAGAAAAGGTGAAGCAGGGGTTCGCCCCCGCTGTGGCGGGATTTCGCCACGTGCCCTTCAATGATTTGGACGCAATGCACAGGGCGATCTCGCCGGCAACGGTTGCGATTCTCGTCGAGGCCATTCAGGGAGAGAGCGGCGTGCAACCAGCGTCGGTGGACTACCTACTCGGGCTGCGGCGCCTCTGCGACGAGCACCGGCTGCTGCTGCTCTTGGACGAGGTGCAGTGCGGCCACTACCGCACCGGCGCGTACTTTGGCTTCCAGCGATTGCTTGAGGACGCCCAAGGCAGGGCTGGATTTCAACCCGACGGCATCTCGATGGCCAAGTCGCTCGGGGCGGGCTTTCCCATCGGGGCCTTCTGGGCGCGCGCCCCCCATGCAGATGTGCTCAGTCCGGGCAAGCACGCCAGCACCTTTGGCGGCTCGCCCCTGGCCTGTGCGGTGGCGCTCAAGGGCATCGAGATTATCGAGCGCGACGGCCTTTGCACTCACGCACGTGAACTGGGTGTGCGGATGCTCGCGCGGTTGCAGGACATGGTGGGACGCCAGCCCGGCCTGCTCGCGGGTGCGCGGGGCATCGGCATGATGATCGGCATCGAACTGGCCGAGGGTATCCCTGCATTTGCCGGCAACTCAAAGCCGGCCTCGGTGCAGATGGTGGAACGCCTGCACGCGGCGGGGCTGCTCACCGTGCCGGCCGGCGCGCGCGTGGTGCGCTTTTTGCCCGCGCTCAACCTGACTGATGCCGAAGCGGCGGAGGGCCTGCAGATTTTTGAGGCCACCCTCGCCTCGTTGCGCTGAACCCAAGCCATGAACGCCACCGCGCTGGAACACCTGGCCGCAAGTGATGCCGTGATGCGCCGCCTCATTGGCGACATCGGCCCGTGCGACCTGCGTCCCCCGCGGCGCTGGTCCCCCTTTCACGCGCTCGTTCACGCCGTTGCCCACCAGCAACTCAACGGCACGGCCGCCGCCTCGATCCTTGGCCGGTTTCGGGCGCTCTTCCCAGACCGGCGATTTCCGGCTCCGGCGGATCTGTCGGGCGTGTCCGACGGCGCGCTGCGCGGCGCGGGTTTTTCCAGGGCGAAAATCGCAGCCCTTCGCGATCTGGCGTGCAAGTGCCTTGAGGGATTGGTGCCCGCGCCGCGCGAAATGGCTGCATGGACCGACGAGGACATCATCACGCGGCTCACCGCCGTCAAAGGTGTCGGGCGGTGGACGGCGCAGATGCTGCTCATGTTCCAGATGGGGCGGCCCGATGTGCTGCCCGCAGACGACTTTGGCGTGCGCAATGGTTTCAGGATCGCCTACCGCCGCCGCCAGATGCCAACGCCCAGGCAGTTGCTCTCGCGGGGCGAAGTGTGGCGGCCCCACCGCACCACCGCGGCGTGGTACCTTTGGCGCGCCGCCGACCGCGCGAAAGACAAAGTGATGTGAGGGCCCGCGTTCCTTCGCCGGCTTAAAACAAAACAACCACCATGAAACACCTGCTGAGCATTGAAGGACTGGATCCGGCGGCAGCGCGCCAAATTCTGGACCGTAGCGCTCACTTCAAGCAAGGGCGCGGAGCTCACGCCACGCTGCCGCTGGCAGGACAAACTTGGGCGCTCATCTTCTCCAAATCCTCCACGCGCACGCGAGTGTCCTTCGAGGTGGGCATAAGCGAGCTGGGCGGCCATCCGCTTTTCCTCAATGCAAACGATATCCAGCTGGGGCGCGGCGAGCCCATTCAAGATACGGCGCGAGTGCTGGGCCGCATGGTGCATGGGGCGGTGATCCGCACCTACGCGCAGAGCGATGTCGAGCAGTTCGCGGAGCATTCGGGCATCCCTACCATCAACGCGCTCACCGACGCGGAGCATCCGTGCCAGATTCTCACCGACATCTTTACCTACGAGGAGAAGCGCGGGCCCATCGCCGGGAAGGTGGTAGCGTTCGTCGGCGACGGCGCGTGCAATGTGCCCCTGTCATGGATCTTCGCCGCAGCCAAGCTGGGGTTCGAGCTGCGCATCGCGGCGCCTCCAGCCTATCGCCCGCCGTTGGCACTGCTACAGCGCGCGGGCCTGACTCATGTTTTCAGCCGTCCTGCCGCAGGCGACGAGGTGATCACCGGCACGGCACCCAACGGCGGCAAGGTGGTGCTGATGGGAGATCCGCACGAGGCGGCGCAGGGCGCCGACCTGCTCTACACCGACGTGTGGGTTTCGATGGGGATGGAAGCGGAGACGGAGCGGCGGCTGAAGGATCTGGCGGCCTACCAAATCGACGACGCACTGGTGGCGCTGGCGAAGCCTGGCGCGCTGGTGATGCACTGTCTGCCCGCGTATCGCGACAAGGAAATCCACGCGTCAACTTTTGAGACGCATGCCGCGACCATCTTTGACCAGGCGGAGAATCGCCTGCACACCCAGAAGGCGATCCTCGACTGGATCACCTCGTAGCGGGGCTTTCTAGCTCGACGCCCACGGCGCAACTGGTAGTTTTTTTAAGCCTGCGATGTCCACACCCTCACCCAGCGCACCGACCCGAATCAACCTGCGCCGCCCCGACGTTCTGGAACTGGTGCAGGCGCAGGTGCAATCCCATTACCGAAGCGAGCTCGTGGAGCGGCTGCGCGCTGCCGGGCAAGTCACCACGCCCGACGGCCAGATCACCATCAAGCTGGCGAAGGAATTCGGCTTTTGTTACGGCGTGGAGAGGTGCATCGACCTGGCCTACGCCGCGCGAAAGGTGTTCCCCGACCAGCCCCTGTATATCCTAGGCGAGATCATCCACAACCCCGAGGTGAACGACCAGATTCGCGCGATGGGGGTTCGGTTTCTCTCCGGCCCTCACAAGCAGGCCGACATTGAGGATCTCAATCGCGGCGACGTGGTGATCATCCCCGCCTTCGGCACGGAGGTTTCCATCCGCGCCCAGCTCGAAGCCAAGGGCTGCCAGTTCGTGGACACCACCTGCGGCGACGTGATGAGTGTGTGGAAGCGCGTGCGCAGTTATGCGCGCGAGGAGGTCACCAGCATCATCCATGGCAAGGCCTACCACGAGGAAACCAAGGCCACCAGCTCCCAGGCCACCGCCAACCGCGGGCACTATCTGGTGGTGCTCACGCTTGCCGACACCGATTATGTCTGCCGCTTCATCGTGGAGGGCGGCGACAAGGGGGAGTTTCTCGCCAAGTTCAAGGGCGCCTATTCTGAGGGATTTGATCCGGAGACGCACCTTGCAGTGGTGGGCGTCGCCAACCAGACCACGATGATGCGCGGTGAAACCGAGGAGGTGCAGCGCCGCATCCGCGCGGCGATTGAACAGCGATTTGGCGCCCAGAATCTGGCGCAGCACTTCCGCTATTTTGACACCATCTGCGGCGCGACCCAGGACCGGCAGGATGCGCTGCAAAAGCTCTTGGCCGAGCCGCTCGACTTGTTGCTCGTCATCGGCGGCTACAATTCCTCCAACACCGCCCACCTGGCGGAAATGGGCGAGGCCGTACGGCCCACCTACTTCATCAAGAATGCCGCCGAGATGGTGAGCAGCCAGCTCATCCGGCACTGGAACCAGCACGACCATGGCGCGGTGGAAACCCGCGGCTGGCTGCCCTCGGGCCGGCTGACGGTCGGCGTCACCGCTGGCGCCTCCTGCCCCAATAACCTCATCGAGGATTGCATCCGCCGGCTCTTGGGCCTGCGCGGTGTCGCGGCTGATGATCTGCTGAAAGCCTAAAAGGCGCTTAGTCCATGCCCTGCACTCGCGAGCAATTGGAGCGCCGTGAGCGGGAGACGCTCGCACCCTACGCCCAGTTCAGCGCCGACACGCGCGGACGCCTGCATGCGCAATCCCGGCCCACCTGGCGCACCGAGTACCAGCGCGATCGCGATCGGGTGATCCATTCGCGAAGCTTCCGCCGGCTCGAGTCCAAGACGCAGGTGTTTCTCAACGGCACGGGCGACCACCTGCGCACGCGGCTTACGCACACGATGGAAGTGGCCGCCACGGCACGAAGCATCGCGCGCGCGCTGTGCCTCAATGAGGATCTGGCCGAGACCATTGCGCTGGCGCACGACCTGGGCCATCCGCCCTTCGGCCACAAGGGTGAGACGGCGCTCAACCGGCTCATGGCCGACCATGGCGGGTTTGAGCACAATCGCCAGAGCCTGCGCATCGTCGAGGAGCTGGAACAGAAATACCCCCACTTTAACGGCCTCAATCTCACTTGGGAAACACGCGAGGGCCTTGTTAAACACTACACCGCCTACGATCACCCCAGCAAGCGGCCGGGCTTCGAGGCCCGATCCTCGTCGCTGGAGGCGCAGGTCGCCAACCTCGCCGACGAGATCACCTATTACGGCCACGATCTGGACGACGGTCTGGAGTCTGAATTGCTCTTTGAACCGGCACTGGAAGCCAACGTCCGTCTCTGGCGCGACGCCGCCCTCACCGTCCGCGACGCGCACGGCGAATTGCCCGACGAGCGGCGCCACTATTTCATCATCCGCTGCCTCATCGACAGCCAGATTCAGGATGTCGTGGAAACCACCGAGGGGCTGCTGCGTGAGTCGGGGGTGCGCAGCGCCGACGAGGTGCGCCTGCAGGAGCGCCCGCTGGTGCAGTACAGCCAGCGTCGGCGCGACCTCAACGGCGAGCTGCGCGACTACCTCTACAACAACCTCTATTTCAACCCCGCCGTGCACGAGCCCAACCTTCGCGCCGTGCGCCAGCTCGAAGCGCTCTTTGGCCATTTCCTCGCCCACCCCGGCGACATCGGCGGCCAGGCGCGCGCCCGCGTCGCAAAGGATGGATTACACCGCGCCGTCTGCGACTACCTCGCCGGCATGACCGACCGCTACGCGCTTCTGGAATGCGCGCGGCTTCTGCGCGACTGACGCGATCCCCCTTGGCTCTAGGCCAGCAGATCCTTCACCACGCTGCCATGCACGTCGGTCAGGCGGTGATTGCGTCCCTGAAACTTGAAGGTGAGCTGCGTGTGCTCGACCCCAAGACAGTGCAGCAGCGTCGCGTGAAGGTCATGCACATGCACCGCGTCACGGCTGATGTTGTAGCCAAACTCATCGGTCTGGCCGTGCGTGTGCCCGGCGCGGATGCCCCCGCCGGCCATCCAGATCGTGAAGCACCGGGGGTGATGGTCGCGCCCATAATCGTCGGCCGTCAACCGGCCCTGGCAGTACACCGTCCGCCCGAATTCCCCACCCCACACCACCAGCGTGTCCTTGAGAAGCCCGCGCTGCCGGAGATCTTCAATCAGCGCGGCGCCGGGCTGATCGGTGTCGCGACATTGTCCGGCAATCTGCGCGGGCAGCTTGGTGTGCTGATCCCAGCCGCGGTGGAATAGCTGGACGAAACGCACACCGCGCTCGCAGAGCCGCCGCGCCAGAATGCAGTTGGCTGCAAAGGTGCCGGGCCGGCGCGCGTCGGGCCCATAGCGGTCGAGGACGTGCGCGGGTTCGCGGGAGAGGTCTGCAAGCTCGGGCACCGAGGCCTGCATTCGATACGCCAACTCGTACTGGCTGATGCGCGCGGCAATTTCGGGGTCGCCCACTTCGCCATGCTGCAACGAATTGAGCCGGGCCAGGTCGTCGAGCATGCGACGGCGCGAGGCGGCATCCACCCCGGGCGGGTTAGAGAGGAACAACACGGGGTCTCCCGCAGAACGGAATTTGACGCCCTGATGTTGGGTGGGCAAAAACCCGCTGCCCCAAAGCCGGTCGTAGAGCGGCTGGTCGGCGGGATTGCCCGAGCCATTGGAAATGAGCGCGACAAACGCCGGCAGGTCCGCGTTCTCGCTGCCCAGCCCATAGCCCAGCCACGCGCCGATGCTCGGCCGGCCGGCGAGCTGCGCGCCGGTCTGGAAAAACGTGATGGCCGGGTCGTGGTTGATGGCCTCGGTGTGCATCGAACGAACGAAGCACAATTCATCGGCCACGCGCGCGGTGTGGGGAAGAAGCTCGCTCAGCCACGCGCCGGCGCGTCCGTGCTGCGCAAAGGCAAATCGCGAGGGCGCGATGGGGAATTTGTCCTGCCGCGCCGTCATGCCGGTGAGCCGCTGGCCCCTGCGGATGGAGTCGGGAAGATCCGTCCCGCGCAGCCGCGCCAGATGGGGCTTGGGATCAAACAAGTCGAGCTGCGAGGGCGCGCCCGACTGGAAGAGGTAGATCAAGCGCTTGGCCTTCGGCGCAAAGTGCGGCAGTCCCGGCAGTCCCCCCGTTACGGCAGCGGCATGGGCGCGTTCGCCCAGCAGCGAGGCCAGTCCCAGCGCACCCAAACCCAGCCCTGCACCGCCCAAAAAAGTGCGGCGGTGCAGGCTGTGTGTGGATTGGAAGAACGGGTTCATCGTCACGGCCGCGTCATGGCTTCGTCGAGGTTCAGGATCAAGCTCGCCACCGTAGTAAATGCAGCCACCTCGGCAACTGGCAACGACGCGTCACGCGGCGCCTGACCCACTTCCAGCAGGGCGGCCGCCGATTTGGGATCCTTCTCGAAGCGCGCGCGTTGTTGTTCGTAGCCGGCCATGAGGACTTCAAGTTCAGCCGGCTGCGGTGCCCGCGCATTGACGAGACGGAACGCAAACGCCAACCGCGTCGCCGGGGTTGCGCCTCCGTTGCGAAGGGCGCGCTCGGCGAGCTTGCGCGCGGCCTCGACATAGGTGACGTCGTTCATCAGCACCAGCGCCTGCAGGGGCGTGCTCGTGCGCGGCCGCCGCACGCTGCAGGCTTCGCGGCCCGCCGCGTCAAAGGTCATCATCATGGGCGGCGGGCTGGTGCGTTTCCAAAACGTGTAGAGGCTGCGCCGCCACAAATCCTCGCCGCGGCCGGGCACGTGATCGGTGCCGGAAAGTTCCTTCCACAATCCCGCCGGCTGATAGGGCATGACGGAGGGCCCGCCCACCCTTTCGACAAGCAGGCCGGCGGCAAAAAGGGCCTGGTCGCGAATCATCTCGGCCGGAAGGCGCAGGCGCGGCGCGCGCGCCAGCAGCCGGTTGTCCGGATCGCGCGCCTGCATCGCGGGAGAAACGCGCGAGGATTGCCGGTACGTTGCGCTCAGGACAATGAGGCGGTGCAGGCCCTTCAAGTCCCAGCCGGTGCGGACAAATTCCCTCGCCAGCCAGTCGAGCAGTTCCGGGTGTGTGGGAGGCTCGCCCTGCGCGCCGAAGTCCTCCGGGGTGCGCACCAAGCCCGCGCCAAAAAAGCGCTGCCACGCGTGATTGACCGCAACACGGGCCGTCAGGGGATGCTCCGGCGAAACCAGCCAGCGCGCAAAGTCGAGGCGGTTGCGGGGAGGGTGCTGCGGCGCCGCGCCCAGCGCAGCGGGGAATCCCGGCTGCACGCGCTCGCCAGGCTTGTCGTACTCGCCGCGAAGAAGCACGAAGCTCTCGCGCGGAATCGGAAGCTCTTCCATCACCATCGTCGTGGGCAACCCCTCGATGAACGCTTCCCGCTGCCGCTGGAGGGCAACCATGCCCCGGTGTGCGGCTCGCAAAGCCTCGGGCGCGTGGCGATCAAGAAACGCCAGGCGCAGTTTCGCGATCTGCGCGGGGCTGCGCCGCGGGGCTGGCATCCGGGCCAGTTCCGCCAGACTCTCCGGGGCTCCCATCGCCGCCGCCTCCTCATCGGTCAACACCCGGCCATAGACACGCACGTCGGCGATGGCACCGTGGAAACGATGGGCTGGTCCGCCGCCCGCACCCACGCGCAAGGGCTGCTTGGTGGCAAAGGTCTGATTGAGTTCATCAAGCAGCACGCGCGTTTTCTGCAAGGTGCCATCCACGTACACGCGAACTCCCGCCGCCGCACGCGAGCCGTCGTAGCTCACGGCAATGTGGTGCCACGCATCCGGGGCAATCGCCTTCTCGGTCTCCACACGCAGCGCGTCATCAAGCCAGCGCTTGGTGAGATACACCTGCACCCGCCCTTCCTTGAGGTGAACGCTGTAACCTTCGGAGTCGGACGCAAAGCCCGAGTCGGCGTCCTGCTCAATCATGCGCGAGAGGATTGCCCCACCTCGCGCGCCATCCGGGCGCACCCGCGCGGCAAGGGTGAACTTGTCGAGGAAGCCAAAATCGCCCACGTCACCGCAATCCAGATAACGCGTGCCCTCCAGTGCCAACGCGCGACCGCGCCCGACAGACCCGTCAACGAACCGAGCGGCGCCCTCGCGAACCTTGGCGGCAGACTGATTGCCCTCGGAGCAGTCCAGATTTCCGTCGAGTGGGAATCGCGCGTGCAGCCCGTCGGCCATCGCCCAATCCGAATCGGGCGGGGAACCCAACGAAGATTCCCATGCGAGTTGATCCCGGCCCAAGTTTGCCGCTTGAGCGCGCCAGCGACGCCGCGCGTCGTCCAGGCGCGTGTCCAGTGCCGCTAGTTCCTTCGCCTGCGTGTCCGTCGGCGAGGCTACCATCGGGGGCGAATTGCCGATTTTCACCGCGCGCCCCTTCTCGGGCACGTTGTTAAAGAAAGCAAAGAGCTGGTAGAATTCTCGCTGGGTGATTGGGTCAAACTTGTGGTCGTGGCAGCGCGCGCAGCCCATCGTGAGCCCCAGCCACACCGTGGCCGTGGTGTCCACACGGTCCACGACATATTCCACGGCGTACTCCGCGGCGATGATGCCGCCCTCGGCATTGCCCCGGTGATTGCGATTGAAGCCCGTGGCAATGCGCTGCGGGAGTGTCGAACCGGGAAGCAGGTCGCCCGCCAATTGCTCCACGGTGAACTGGTCGTAGGGCAGATTGCGGTTGAACGCGTCAATCACCCAGTCGCGCCAGCGCCACATGGTGCGGTCGCCATCGGTCTGGTATCCGCTCGTGTCGGCGTAGCGGGCCGCTTCGAGCCATCCGATGGCCATGCGCTCGCCATAACGCGGAGAGGCAAGCAGGCGATCCACCACCTTTTCATACGCCTTGGAAGTCGTGTCGGCCAGAAACGCATCCATCTCAGCGAGGGTTGGCGGCAGCCCGGTGAGATCCAAGCTCACGCGCCGCAGCCATGCGGGCCGTTGTGCCTCCGGCGAGGGCCGCAGCCCTTGGGCCTCCAGCCTCGCCAGCACAAATTCGTCGATGGCGCCGCGCGCCCACTGGCCGTCCTTCACAACCGGCCGCGGAGGCACGGCTGGTGGCACAAACGCCCAGTGAGCCTCGTACTTCGCCCCCTCATCGATCCATCGGCGCAGCAGTTCCATTTGTGCCGCCGACAGCCGCTTCCCCGTCCGAGTGGGCGGCATCACCTCATCGGAGTCAGCCGCCGCGGTGATGCGCTGATGCAACTGGCTCTTGGCCGCATTCCCGGGCACGATCGCAATCGCCCCGGATTTTGCAGGCCGGGTCGCCGCATCCCGCAGGTCCAAATGCAGTCCCGCCTTGCGAGCCTTCTCGTCGGGCCCATGGCACGCGAAGCAGTTTTCGGAAAGGATGGGCAGGATGTCCCGGCGAAATTCAACGGGTGCGGACCACGCCGGAATCGACGCCAGCAGAAACGCAAGACTTGGCCCAAGGCGCCTCATCCGCAAATGAGACTGACGCCCATCGGGTCTCGTGGCAACACGCAATCCCAACACCTTCACTGCGCCAACAGTGCGCCGTAGCGCAAACCGCGCAGGGTGGGACGCAGCTCGCGAAACCCCAGCTTTTGCATCAGCACGCAGTAGATGGCCGCACCAAACAAAATGACATCGGCACGGTTGGCAGGCAGGCCGGGCAGGCGCTGCCGCGCCGCCATGGGCATGGACCAGAGTTGCGCGGTGAGCGTCTCAATCTGTCCGAAGTCCATCCGACCATTCTCCAATTCGGCGATGGAAAGGTGGCTGCGCCCAACCAGCACGCGCAGCAGAAAGACCGGCGTCCCTCCCGCGCCGATGAGCGAGACGACTCCGCCTGCCGCCGCGATGGCGGGCACGGCGCAAGGCATGATGTTCTCCCGCAGAAATCCCCCGATCGATTCCTGCGCACGGTGCCAATCCGCGGCGGTGGGTGGGTCGGCCGGTGGCATCTGCTCAAGCCATCGCACGGTGCCCAGCGCAAAGCTTTGCTGCAGGAATACTTCTTCGCCACGCGCCACCAAGAGCTCGGCACTGCCGCCTCCCAAATCCACCGCGACAAAAGCCGAATTGCTAAGACCCGGTGTGCTGCGCACGCCCGCCAGCACGAGTCTTGCTTCCTCATCAGCGGAGAGGATGTCCAACTCCAAACCACTGGCCACCCGCACGGCCGCAATCAGCTCGCCGCCGTTGCGCGCCTCGCGAGCGGCACTGGTGGCCAGAACCCGGATGGACTGGGCCTCAAGCCGGCGCGCCTGCACTGCGAACTCCGCCACGGCGCGCGCCGTCAGCGCGATGGGCTCGGGCTGCAAAAGGCCGCTGGCGAACACACCTTGGCCCAGCCGGGTTTGTTCGCCGGCATGATGCAGCGGCGTGATGGCCGCACCGGCGCAGTCGGCCACGAGCAGCTTGACCGAGTTGCTGCCCACGTCGATGACGGCGCGCCGCTGATTTTGGGTTTTGCTTTCCAATGTTCGAGGCTACGATTTGTGCAAGCCATGCTGGCGGCCTTCTTCATTGAGCACCTGTTCGAGCCGCAAGGCCAAGTGTATTTCGCCTCGGTGGTGCTCACCGTGATCGTCTCCATCACCTTGCACGAGCTGGCGCATGGCTGGGCGGCCCTTTGGCAGGGCGATGACACGCCGCGACGGACGGGCCACATGAGAGCCGATCCCTTGACGCACATGGGCGGCATGTCGCTGCTGGCGCTGGTTCTGGTGGGCATCGCCTGGGGCCAGATGCCGGTGAATCCCTCGCGCTTCAGGCATCGTTATGGCCACGCGCTGGTGGCGGCGGCGGGGCCGCTGATGAACCTTCTGCTGGCGCTCTTTGGCCTCACAATACTGGCCCTTTGGACGCGGTGGGGCGCGCCCGTTGACGGCGGGCCGGAAGCTTGGCGCCGAAATCTGGAAGTCTTCCTGTTCACCTTCGGCCGCATGAATTTTGCGCTGGCGCTGTTCAATCTAGCACCGGTGCCACCACTCGATGGCGCGACCGTGTTATCGGATCTCGTCCCGGCTTATCGGCGATTCCTAGCCGGCCTGCGCCAGCCCGAAATGCTCTTCATGATTTTCCTCATGGTGCTCTTCGCCACCTCTTCTGCTGGCACCGGCCTCTTCGATCTTGCCGATGCGGCCACACGCGCGTACTTGGACGCTTGGAACTTCCGCTAGGCTTGCCCCGCGCTGGCCTGACACCCATACTGCGCGCCTGTTTTATGAGCAACGCACCTCTCCGAGTCGCCATCACCGGCGCCGCTGGCAACATTGGCTACAGCCTCGTCTTCCGAATCGCCTCGGGCGCGATGTTCGGGCCCAACCAGCCGGTGATCCTGCACCTCATCGAGATTGAGCCCGCGCTGCCCGCGCTGGGAGGCGTGGTGATGGAGTTGGAAGATTGCGCCTTTCCGCTGCTCAAGGGCGTGGTGCCGACGGCCAATCTGGACGAGGGTTTTCGCGGGGCAAACTGGGCGCTCTTGGTCGGCAGCGTTCCTCGCAAGGCCGGCATGGAGCGCAAAGACTTGCTTGGCATCAACGGCAAGATCTTCACCGGCCAAGGTCAGGCCATCGCGCGCAATGCCGCCAGCGACGTGCGCGTCCTGGTGATTGGCAATCCGTGCAACACCAATTGCCTCATCGCGATGAACAACGCGCCCGAAGTGCCGCGGGACCGCTGGTTCGCCATGACGCGCCTCGACGAAAACCGCGCCAAGACCCAGCTGGCGCAAAAGGCCAAGGCCGACATCTCGCAGGTTTCCAATCTCGCCATCTGGGGAAATCACAGCTCGACGATGTACCCGGATTTTTACAACGCCAAGATTGGCGGCCAGCCCGCCACGAGCGTCATCACCGATGCGGGATGGTTCGCCGAAAAGTTCATCCCCACCGTGCAGCAGCGCGGCG
>SYLI01000014.1 GCA_005809105.1 Verrucomicrobiales bacterium
CCACCGGGGTTTTCGCCGCCTCCTCCAAAGCCACCGAAGCCGCCGCCACCGCGAAGGCTATCCATCAAACCCCGCATGCCACGGTCGCCAGAGAACTTCTCCAATTGTTCCGGGGTGAGGATCTGCTTGATCGCTTCCTGCGATTCAGTCATCAGGGAGGTGAGTTTCTCGCGCCGCTCCGCCTCGGGCAGATCGCGCAGCCCGCCATCGCGGAAGAGCTCGGTAAACTTGGCGGTGGTCGCCTGCAGCAACGGTTGTATTTGTTCCACCTGGTCGGCCTGCAGGCCGAAGCGTTCGGCCATCTGCTGCCGCAGGTCGGCGCGCCAATCCGGCTCGGCGTCCTTCGCCTCATTGAGAAAGGCCTGAATGTCGCCCAGCCCCGTTTCGCCCAGATCCACCAATGTCTCCATCATGTAGATGCGGCGGCGTTGGTGCAGGCGGTCATTGGACTTATAGAGCCCCGGGAGCTCCGCCAGTATGGTCTTGGCATCGCGCTTAACCTCCACCTTGGGAACGGACTTCTCCGCTTCGACGCCCCTCAGTTTGGCAAGCTCGGCCTTGAGACGGTTGATCTCGCTGTTCTTGGCGACAAGGTCCTTGTCCTGATCCTGCTTGGTGCTGCGCTCCTCCGTCGACTGGGACTGCGCCTTCTTGGATTGCGAGTCCTTTTGCAGGGAGGAATAAACGATGGCGGATCCGGCCGCCCCGACCGCTGCGCTGGCCAGCACAGTCACGATGAATTTGGCAATCATGGTTTGGTCCTAATGCGTCCTAATGCTTGCGAACGTCCCCCAAGACGACCTGTGCCGGAGGATGTTACAGGCGGCCTGATGGCCAAGCCCGCCCGTGTTGCTTGTCCCTGCGTCGCTTCCAATTCGGCCGTGGGCCGCCATTTTGGTCAAGCTGCGGGACTGGAACCTCTCAAGGTATCGATCATGGCCGGCAGTTTGGCCAGAAGAAAGTCCACCTCGGCGTCCGTGGTGTATTTGCTCAAGCTAAAGCGCACCGAGCCCAGCGCCTGCGCGGGCGTGCGGCCCATGGCGGTGAGCACGTGCGAGGGAGCCAGAGAGCCTGTGGTGCAGGCCGAGCCACTGCTGGCGCAGATCCCTGCGCGATCGAGCAGCAGCAGGATCGCCTCGGCCTCGCACGCGGAAAAACTCAAGTTGGAGGTGTTGGGAAGGCGCGGTTCCACGGCTCCATTGCGTGTCACCCCGGTGATGCGCGAGAAGATGCCCGACTCCAGTCGGTCGCGCAGCGCGCGAATCCGTGGCACGTCTGCTTCCAGCGACTGCTGCGCCAGCTGCGCCGCGCGCCCAAAGCCAACAATATAGCCGGTGTTCTCCGTGCCCGCGCGACGGCCCCGTTCCTGTCCGCCCCCCACCACGAGCGGCGAGAAGGGCACGCCGCGCCGCGCATAGAGGATGCCAATGCCCTTGGGGGCATGCAGCTTGTGCGCCGAGAGCGAGAGAAAATCCACCCCCCACGCGCGCACATCGAGCTTGAGCTTGCCCGGAGCCTGCACGGCGTCGGTGTGAAAGAGCACGCCCTTGCTGCGGCACAGGGCGGCGATTTCCTCGATGGGAAAAATCACGCCGGTCTCGTTGTTGGCCGTCATGACCGAGACCAAGGCGGTGTCCGGCCGCACCGACTCGGCAAGCTCATGTACGTCGAGTTCGCCCAGGGAGTCCACCGGCAAGAGCGTCACCTCGCAGCCGCGCTTTTCAAGGAGCTGGCCCAGCTTGAGATTGGCCGAGTGCTCCACCGCCGACATCACCAGATGCCGCTTGCCCGGCTGCGTGGCGAGTGCGCTCTGGAGGGCGGCGTTGCTTGCCTCGGTGCCGCAGCTGGTGAAAATCACCTCCTGGGGGTCGGCGTTGATGAGAGCCGCCACCTGTGAGCGCGCTGTGTCCAGCGACGCGGCCACGCGATGGCCGAAGGTGTAGGCACTGGAGGGATTGCCCCAGTCATCGGTCCACAGCGGCAGCATCGACTCCACCACCTCCGGCGCGATGCGGGTGGTGGCGTTGCTGTCAAAATAGTAAACCGGTGGATTGCTCATGGGCTTTTCCCGGAAGGCCGGGCGCAGCGAAGCGGGATTCAACCACCCGTGCCGCTCGTCGCGCAAAGCTTTTTCTCGTCAGTCGGGGCCGCGCAAGGCTACCCTGCCATCGCATTTCCATGAAAATCCCTGCTGCATTTTTGCGCGTGGCGCCGTTGGCGCTCGTGGTGTCATGGGCATTGGCCGGCTGCCTTGCCGCTGCGACCGCCCGGCCCGCCGCCAACGCCACGGGGTGCGAACTCTGCCGCGCGCCGCAAAGCCGCGCCGCCCTGTTCGTCGCGCAAGCCGCCGCCCTCAAACCGGCGTTGGACGAAAAAACGCTGGCCGCCTGGCTGGCGCAGGAAGTCATCGTGCCCGACCACGCGCTGGGCGAGGTGCAGGCCTTCACCGAGGGCCGCGTGCCCGACATGCCGCGCGTGCGCACCGCCGACGAATGGCGCGCCACGACAGCGCGCATCCGCGGCGACGTGCTGGACAAGGTGGTCTATCGCGGCGGCGCGAAGGCCTGGCGCGACACGAAGCTCAAGCTGGAGTGGCTCGACACGATTGACGGCCTGCCCGGTTATCGCATCCGCAAGCTGCGCTTTGAGGCGCTGCCGGGCCTGTGGATTCCCGCGGTGCTCTACGAGCCGGACAAGCTGGAGGGCAGGGTGCCCGTGATGCTCAACGTCAACGGCCACGACGCGAAGGGCAAGGCGGCCCCCTACAAGCAGATTCGCAGCATCAACCTCGCCAAGCGCGGCATGGTGGTGCTCAACGTAGAATGGGTGGGCATGGGACAGCTTTCGGGCATGAGCCATTACCACATGAACCTGCTGGACCTTTGCGGCACCAGCGGTCTGGCGCCCTTCTATCTCAACATGAAGAAGGCGCTCGACGTGCTGCTGGCTCATCCTCATGCCGACCCCAAGCGCGTGGGCGTGTCGGGTTTGTCGGGCGGCGGATGGCAGACCATCATCATTAGTTCGCTCGATGAGCGCGTCACGCTCTGCAACCCGGTCGCCGGCTACTCCAGCTTCAAGACCCGCGCGCGCCATTTCACCGACCTGGGCGATTCCGAACAGACCCCCAATGACCTTGCCGTGTATGCCGACTACACGCACCTCACGGCCATGATGGCCGACCGCGCGGCATTGCTCACCTACAATGTGAAGGACAACTGCTGCTTTGCCAGCGCGCACGCGCTGCCGCCGCTCATGGACGCCGCCGGGCCTCTCTTCACCTTGATGGGGCGCCGTGCGTTCCTGCGAAGCCATGTCAACCGCGAGCCCGGCGACCATAATTTCGAGAAGGACAACCGCCAGCAGTTTTACAAAATGGTGGGCGACGTGTTCTACGCCGGCGCGAAGTTTGACTCGCAGGAAATCCCCTGCGCTGACGAGCTAAAATCGGCCGAAGAGTTGCGTGTGCCCCTGCCGGAGAAGAACCACACCTTCCTGAGCCTCGCCGAAGAAGCCGCGGCAGGACTGCCACGGCCCGTCGCTGGCGACGCGCGCCTGCGCCTTCGCCAGACGGTGCGCCTGCCTGACTACGCCGTGAAGGCGCGCATGGTGGATCAGGGACGGGCAGGAGGCATCACGCGGCGCAATCTGCAACTGGTGATGGGAGAGGACTGGACTGTGCCGGTCATCGAGCTTGCGCCCGAAAAACCCCGGGGCACCACGCTGCTGGTGGCCGACACGGGGTTCAAGACCCAGGCGGATGCGGTGCAGGCGTTGCTCTCATCAGGCCAGCGCGTGCTCGCCGTGGATCCCTTCTATTTCGGCCAGTCGGCCATTCGCTCGCGCGACTTCCTCTTCGCGCTGCTCGTGGCGGCGGTGGGCGAGCGTCCCCTGGGCATTCAGGCCGGGCAAATCCGCGCCGTGGCGCGATGGTCGCAAAAGGAGCACGGTGTGCCCGTGAGGGTCGTGTCGGCCGGCCCTCGGCTGGGGATGGCGGCATTGGTGGCTGCGGCGCTCGAGCAGGAGGCGATTGGCAGCCTTGAGCTGCGTCAACCGCTCGCGAGCCTCAAAGACGTGCTGGCCAACAAATGGGGCGCCAACACCGCGCCCGAGCTCATGTGCTTTGGGCTGCTGGAAGGATTCGACGTGCCCCAGCTTGAGGCACTGGTCAAGCCCCGCGCGGTGACTCGCGTTCCGTAGCGCCCTTTCTTAGGGATTGGGAAGCAGTTCAACCTCGGCCACGCCGTACACGAGGAATTCTGGCAGGGTGAAACTCACCGTGCCGGCGGCCTGCTGGGTGGGCAGCACGGCCGCGGTGGTCTGCTCTGGGGTGAGGAAGCGGACTCGGCCCGCCTTCTGGCCCGCGGGCAGCAGAACCGTGGCCTTGCCGGTGGTCACGGCGATGGGCTTCTCATCCTTGATGCCGCCGCCCGCGCTCTTTTTCTCGGCGGGCTCGGTGCGGTTGTAGTTCACCAGATGCAGGTGCAGCGCGCCGCCCTCCGCCGGACGGCTGATGGACACGCGCACGGTGGCGGGCAGCTCGAATCGGCTGCGCTTCTCGGGCAGGACGGGCGCGGCCGTGTCGTCCACGCGGTACGCGGCCTTGTAGGTTGCCAGACGCTCGGGCGTGGCCAAGTCGTCGGGCAGCACGTCAAAAAGCACATGCTGGTTGAGCAGCGCGTCGCCCATGTCGCGGAATTTGGTGACGGCAGCCACGTCGCCGCCGTGCACCTTGGATCGCGGGTAGATCAGCACGGCCTCTGCGTGCGATTCATTGTGGCGATAGACGGCTGCATTGCGGCGGATGAACTGGTAGTAGCGCACAATCTCGGCGCGGGCCTGCGGCTCGGTGAACTGGGTGTAAAAGCCCATCGGCGCGCCGCCATTGGCGGCAAGCTCGGAGATGGCCACGCGCACTCGGGTGTGTTCGTACTTGCCCAGCGTGAAGGGCTTGTTGCCCGTGGCGCCGCGCAGGTAGCGCGACTGGAGCGTGCCCTCGCCCAGATAGCCGGCGGGCAGATCGGTGTAGCACGCCGCGCCTCCGGTGCTGTACCACAGGTAGTCTTCGTCCTTGGCCCACAGGGGGCCGGGCAGCATGCAGCGTTCGTCGCCGCTGATCTGGCTGAAATTGCCCAGATGGTTCCACTGGGCGACGATGAGTCCCGGCCGCAGCGACCGGCCGTACTGGACGAACACCTCGTCGAAGGCGCGCTTGATGGAGATTTGCGAGAAGCGCAGCATTTCACGCCGCAGCGGCGAGCTCTGCGCGGGGTTGTGCCAGGAGACGATCTCGGTGAACTTGTGGGCTTTGAGATCGGCAATGCCGAACTTCTGCTGGATTTCCCCGGCTGTAAAACCCGCGCCCAAGTGCTCCTTGAACGCGCCCTGACAATGCTGGCAAAGGCAGTTGTGGCGGTAGAAATAGTTGATCATGTAGCCGTCAAGACCCAGTTCGATGCCGTGGCGCACCCACGCCTTTAACACCGCACGCCAGTGGGGGTTGTTGAGGCACGCCCAGTACTCCTTCATCCCGCCGATGGAGTAGTTGTTGTTGACGATGGGAGTTCCATCCGCGTTGACTTCCAGAAGCTGCAGGGGATCGGCGACGGGCTTGGGCCCCAGCAGCTTCTCATCCCACAGGTCGCGGTAGAACTTGAAGAAGCCGCGCGGGCCTTCGGCGCTGGTGGGGTCGCCGACGAGGAATTCGATGTTGAAATGGCCCACCACTTTCGCACCACGGGTGTGCAGGTCTTTGTTGAGCTGCCGGAAAAAGTCGCGGTTCTCCTTCAGTCCCACCTTGGGGAAGTGCGCCGGGTAGCCGCCTCCGTGCGGGGTGTGCGCCAGGCTCCAGTAGTGGCCGCCATAGAACCCCACCTGGGCGACATCGGGCTGCGCATCCTCCACGAACTTGAGGTACTCCGGCCGCGCGTAGTCGGTCCAGTGCGCGATGAGGGTGTTGAACTCGACGGGCTTTTGCGGGGCCGCGCAGGCCGACAGGCACGCCGCGAGCAGGAGGAGAGGCTTTCGCATTCCACTTCGACTCAAAGGTGCTATCATCGCTTCAAGCCACATGAAGGAGAAATGATGGGACACGCCACATTGAGAAGTGGAGACCTGGAAGCGGTGATTGGCGACAATGCCGCCGCGGGCGCGCACCGCGCCGGATACAACGGGATCTGGAGCCTGCGCCACCGCAAGAGCACGCGCAACACCTTCGTGCCGGCCGTGGCGGGGCTCAATCTCGAGCACGTGTTTAACGGTGAGACGGAGTTTCGCAACCCGGACACGTTCTTCGAGCCGCGCCGCGCCGCCATGACCTTCTCCAGGATGGGCGAGCATGGCGCGCAGCTTCACCAGCCGCCCACGCCCCATTTTCACGTGGAAAGCTGGACGCGTTTCACCCTGCGCGCGCCGCACTATCTGGACTTCGAGTTTCGCTGCAAGGCGCATCGACACTCGCATCCTCGCGGCTGGTTCGGCTTGTTTTGGGCCAGCTACATGAATGCACCGGAGGACAAAAGCATGTACTTTCCCGGCGGCTGGCGCCGAGGCGAGGCACTCTGGTCGCAGCTTTGCACCCAGGAGCACAACGACGAGAGCACCGTGCGCCACTTCGACGACGAGCTGAAGCTGGAGTTTGCGCCCCAAAGCCGCGACGCGCTCTTCAAGAACGCCTCGCGCCTGCGGTACGCCCAGCCTTATTTCTACGGCCACATCGACGACATGGTGTTCCTGATGATGTTCGACCGCAGTGAGGGCATCCGGTTCACGCATTCACCCAGTGGCGGCGGCGCGGACAACGACGCCAAGACCACCCATCCGGCTTGGGATTTCCAGTTCCTCATCCCCAAGTACGAGGTGATGAAGGAATACTCTTTCCGCGCCTGTGCCGTGTTGCGGCCGCGTTGTTCGCGCCGTGAAATCGCCGAGGAGTACGACGCGTGGCGCCGCGCCCTGCCGAAGTGATTTGGGCTTGAACGACCGGCGGCAGGCCCTGACACTTTCGTCCGCCGGCGCCATGCCCATCTTTGAATACGCCTGTCCCCAGTGCCGCCGCATCTACAGCTTTCTCTCCAAGCGCCTCAAGCCCGAGCGCCTGCCCATCTGTCCCCGGTGCGGCCATAAAAAACTCACCAAGGCTCTGAGCCGATTCTCCGCGCCGAAGGGTTCCGCGGCACCGGGTGAGAGCAGCGGAGCTGACGGCGAATCGGAGGGGGATGGGATGCCCCCCATGGAGGCCCCGCGCATGGAGCGGTTCATGCGCGAGATGGAGCGCGACATGTCGCGGATGGACGAGAACAACCCGCGCCACATGGCGCAGCTCATGCGCAAGTGGAAGGACGCGATGCCCGGAGGCGTGCCGCGCGAAATGGACGAGGCCATCCGGCGATTGGAGAAGGGCGAGGATCCCGACCAAATCGAGGCGGATCTGGGCGAGGCGCTGGAGCCCTTGAAGGAGCCGGGCGAGGGGAAGACGGCGCGCCTTCCGCAGGAGTACTCGCGCGACGCCGGTCTGTACGATCTGTGAAGCGGCTTGCGTGTTGACGCTGGCGCCAAAAAGTGGTCTGTTCGCCGCTGTGCCAGCCTTGAACCTCCTCCTTTTCGCGGTGGGTTTCTGCCTGCCGCTCGCCCTCGTCGCCCAGCAGGTGCCGGTGAAGGAGCACGTGCTCTCCAACGGCCTGAAGCTCTTGCTCGTGGAGCGGCACCACGCGCCCAATGTTGCCGGCGGCTGGGTGGCGCGCGTGGGCAGCGCCAATGAACGCCCGGGCATCACCGGCATCGCGCACCTTTTCGAGCACATGATGTTCAAGGGCACGCCCACGCTGGGCACCAAGGACTACAAGCGCGATCTGGAAATCATTGCCGACCAGGAGCGCGTGCGCGGTCTGATGCGCGCGGAGGAAGCCAAGATGCGCGCGGCG
Source organism: Verrucomicrobiales bacterium (assembly GCA_005809105.1). GTDB lineage: Bacteria > Verrucomicrobiota > Verrucomicrobiia > Limisphaerales > UBA1100 > SYLI01. The sequence continues at coordinate 7,923 of SYLI01000014.1, forward strand.
CTGCGTCGGGGCGAAATCGACGACATGCTTAAGCCCGAGAACAAGACCCCGCGCTGGCGCGAGCTGGAAAAGGAATTCCAGAAATTGGTGGAGGCCCAGCGGCAGATTCTGGTGAAGAACGAATTTGACCGCATCTACACCGCCAACGGCGGCGACCACATGAATGCGTACACCACGTACGACCACACGGCCTACTTCATCACGGTGCCGGCCAACAAGCTCGAGCTCTTCATGTGGATGGAAAGCGAGCGCCTGCTGCGCCCGGTGTTCCGCGAATTCTACGCCGAACGCGACGTTGTGTTCGAAGAGCGCCGCATGCGCACCGAATCTACCCCACTGGGCAAATTTGCGGAGGCGTTCGATTCGCTCTTCTGGGAATCACACCCCTACGGCTGGCCTGTCATCGGCTGGCCCAGCGACATCCCTGCCATCACCAAGGCGCAGGCGGACGAATTCTACGCCACCTACTACGCGCCGCAAAACCTGACGCTGGCGCTGGTGGGCGACTTTGCCTCTCCGGGCGCCCTTGCACTGGCCGAGCGATATTTCGGGCGCATCCCGCGCGGCAAAATCGATCCGCCCGAGGTGGTGACGCTCGAGCAGCCGCAGGTGGCCGAGAAACGGTTTTATGCCGAGGCCGAGGCCAATCCGATGGTGGACATCTACTGGCACACGCCAGCCTTTGGCCACAAGGACACGTACGCGCTGGACGTGCTCGCGCAGGTGTTGGCCACGCAGACCGGCCGCCTGCACAAGGGGCTGGTGCTGGGCGGCAAGCTCGCTACTGAGACTTGGGCGCGCCAAGCGGAGCGCAAGTACGCCGGCGAATTTAACATCGGCGCCGACCTTGCCGAGGGCCGGTCGCCCGACGAGGTGGAGAAGGCGCTGTACGCCGAGGTGCAGCGGCTCCAGTCCGAGCCCGTGCCCGCCAATGAGCTTCAGAAGGTGAAGAACAACTTTGCCGTTGCTGAATACCGCAAGCTGGCCGCCAATCATCCCATCCTCATGCAGCTTTTGGCGGCCGAAGGCGTGGGCGACTGGACGGCGATCAACACGGCCGGCCCCAAGTATCAGGCGGTGACCCCGGAGGACATCCAGCGCGTGGCGCGCAAGTATTTCACCAAGGAAAACCGAGCGGTGGGGATTTACACGCGCAAGCCCGGCGGCGCCTCAGACGAGGGCGATCTGGCGGGGCTCAACGCGCAGCAAAAGGCCGTTGCGCGCAAGATGATCTCGGCCATCAACGAGGGCAAGGATGTGCCCGCACTGCGCAAACAGCTCTCCGATCTGGAGGCGCAGCTTGTCAAGGCCGGCCCCCAGGCGCCGCCGCTCATGAAGCTGGTGCAAAAGAAACTGCGCGAACGCATCGCGACCTTGGAGAAGCCATGAAGCGACTCATCCTCTTGCTGGCGGCGGGCGTGGGCGGCGCGGCGGGCGCGGCCGAAATCCCGGACCGTCCCGAAAAGCTGACGTTCCCCGCCCTCAATTATGAGCCGCCGGCGGCGGCCGGTTATCGCGTCGCGCTCAAGGCCGGGCCGGTGGCGATTCTGGTGCCCAATCGCGAGCTGCCGTTGGTGGGGATTTCCATCACGGTGCGCACGGGCAAGTATGTGGAGCCTTCAGGCAAGGATGGACTGGCGGCGATGACCGGCGCGCTGATGGACGAAGGTGGCGCGGGCGCGCGCACGGCGGAGGAGCTGGAGGAGCGGCTGGCTTTTCTGGCGGCCAGTCTGGGCGTGTCGGTCGGCGAGACGGAGGGCACGGCGGGCATCAACCTGCTTTCCAAGGATCTGGACGAGGGGCTCTCCCTGCTGCGCGATGTCCTGAGCGCGCCGCGCTTCCAGGAAAGCCGCGTGGAACTTCACAAGCAGCAGTCGTTGCAGGCGATGAAGCAGCGCAACGACGACTCGCGCGGCATCGAGGGCCGCGAGCGCCTGAATCTGGCGTACGGCGAAAAGTTCTGGCGCAATCGCCAGCCCACGAAGGCCTCGATCGAATCCATCACGCGCGCCGATCTGGCGGCCTTCCACCGCGACTGGTTCCACCCTGCCAATTTCGTCGTGTCGGTGCAGGGTGATTTTGACCGCACGGCGATGACCGGCAAGCTTGAGAAGTTTTTTTCAAACTGGCCCTTCGTGGGAAAGAAGGCTCCTCCCATCCCCGACAAGAAGGACATGGCCAAGGCCGGGCTTTACCTCGTCGACAAGGACGTGAACCAGGGCCGTGTGTCGCTCATCCTTCCGGGCATCCACCGCGACAACCCCGACTACTTCCCCATTCAGGTGATGAACGAAATCCTGGGCAGCGGCGGCTTCACCTCGCGCATCGTCAACCGCGTGCGCTCCGACGAGGGGCTGGCCTACAGCGCCGGGTCGATTTTCCCGGGTGCGACCTACTACGAAGCCTCGTTCGTGGCCTCGTTTCAGTCCAAGTCGGCGACGGTGGCCTACGCCGCCTCGCTCGTGCTGGAGGAGATGAAGCGCATTTCGGAGGAGAAGGTCACGGCGCAGGAACTGGAGACGGCCAAGCGCTCGTTCATCGAGACCTTCCCCTCGACCTTCGACACGCCCGCGCAGGTGGCTGGTGCCTTGGCGTCGGAGGAATTCACCGGGCGCGCCCGGACCGATCCGGACTACTATAAAAACTACCGCGCCAAGGTGTCGGCCGTCACGGCGGCGGACGTGCAGCGCGTCGCGCGCAAATACCTCACGCTCGAGCGCGTGGTGATTCTGGCCGTCGGCAACAAGGCCGACCTCTTGAAGGGCCATCCCAATCACGCCGCGCGTCTGGACAAGCTGGTGCCCGGCCCGATCACGACGATTCCCCTGCGCGATCCGCTGACGATGCAACCGCTTCCCCAGCCAAGCGCGCCTTGAAAAAATCTAAGGCTCGAGCTACCGTTTGACGCAGAGGCAAGTCGCGACATGGATTTCGTCATCAAATGCCCTGCCTGCTCGCTGGATCTCACGGTGGACACGTCCGCCTCCGGCGCGCAAATCAAGTGCCCCCAGTGCAACACGCTCCTTTTGGTGCCGGTCATCTCGGCGCCCAGCCCCGCGGCCAAGCGGTCGGTGGCCTTCCGCGACGGGATGGACGCCACCGACGATGTCTCGATGGCCAAGGTTCTGGCCAACGCCTACCAGCGCATCACCCAGGAGGTGGGCAAGGCCATCGTGGGCCAGCACGAGGTGATTGAGCAGGCGGCCATCGCCATCTTTGCGCGCAGCCACTGTCTGCTCGAAGGCGTGCCGGGCCTGGCCAAGACGTACATGGTGAAAAGCCTCTCCGAGGCCATGGCGCTGTCCTTTAAGCGCGTCCAGTTCACCCCCGACCTCATGCCGGCGGACATCACCGGCACGGAGGTCATCGAGGATCGCCCGGGCGGCAAGCGCGATTTGGTGTTTAAGCGCGGCCCCATCTTTGCCCAGATGCTGCTGGCCGACGAAATCAACCGCTCGCCCCCCAAGACGCAGGCGGCCCTGCTGGAGGCGATGCATGAACACAAGGTGACGGTGGGCGGCACCACCTACACCTTGGACGAGCCTGTCTTTGTGCTGGCCACC
>SYLI01000015.1 GCA_005809105.1 Verrucomicrobiales bacterium
AAGCCTGGCCCTCCGACCATCGCGCGGTGCTGGCGCGCTTTCGAGTCCGAGCGGAGGCGGTTGAGAAGAAGTGACGGCGGGCGGAATGACCCATGTCCAATTCCCAATGACCAATCAATGCCCAATGCCAGGGGAGGCGGCACTGAAATTCGGCGGCCGGAAACTGAACCGCGGAGCGTCCAGAAAGCAATTTCCTATCAGTGGACGCCAAAATGTTGATGGCCGGGGTGCAGCCACTGGTTTATAAGGGAGGGCATCATGCCCTACGTGGACGGATATCTGCTGCCCATCCCCAAGCGCAATCTCAAGGCGTATCGGCGTATCGCCCTCATCGCCTCCAAGGTGTGGCGCGAGCACGGGGCCTTGCAGTATTGCGAGGCCGCCGGGGATGACCTCGACGTGAGCTGGGGGTTGCCCTACACGAAACTCCTGAAGCTTAAACGCGGCGAGAGCGCCGTGTTTGCGTTCATCACCTACAAGTCGCGCGCGCATCGCGACCGGGTGAACGCCGCCGTCATGGCCGACCCCCGCCTCAAAGCCCTGTGCAATCCCGACAAGATGCCCTTTGACATGACACGCATGTCCATGGGCGGCTTTAAAACCATCGTGTGCTGCGCACCGGCTGCGCCGGGCACCTGCCGTGCGGCCATAGGGCGCAAGCGCCCATCCTGAGTGCAACCTCCCTTATTGCCCCCCCGCAGGGGGCGCAGCCCTGGGCAGCAGGTGTTCGCGGCGCAGCAGGTCAGCGAGGGCGCGCGCAAGAACCACGTGACCTTCGCGCTTGAGGTGCGCACCGTCGGAGAACACGTCCTTGCGTCCCTCCAACACCTGCCGCATCGGCAGCACCAACACGTCCGGCCCTGCCAGTGGGCGCGCAATGGCTTCGAGTTCCGCGTCCATAAGCGGCTTGCCCGGTTCGTGCGTCGCCTGCGTCACCAGCACGACCGGGACGCCCGCCTGGCGGCAGAGCGCAATGTCCTCGGCAAGCGTGCGTGCAACCAACCTGTCCCACTCGCGCCGTGTGTCGTCGTTCTTGGAGGCACGCACCTCGGCATCGGCATCGCTCACCGCGCGCTGGTTTCGGATCGCAGCGGGCAACCACTGCCAGAAAAGCTTCTCCGTTTTCAACTCGTGCAGTCGCCGCAGCGCGCGTGACTTCATGAGCCAGTTCTTTGGGTGCCCGCTTTGGAATTCCCTCATGCGCCGCCACTCGCGCTCGTCCTCGAATTCGTTGGAGTTGTTCACGTGCAGCACGATCAGGCTTGGATCCAGGCGCAGTGCCTGTTTGAGCACAAGTTGACTGCGCCTAGCGCCAAAGCCCCCGATGGCGAGGTTGAAGCTCTCGGCGTTCACGCCACTGGCACGGAGGTGTTCGCCCAGCTGGAGTGCGTAGGAGTCGTGGAGGCTTGGACCGCGCGGCACGGAGTCGCCAACGGTCATGACACGAAACACGCCCTCCGCTTTGCGTGCCGACAACGTCTGCGGATGAAAACGACGCCCGCCCGCGCGCACAAGATTGACGACACCGTCATCAGACTCAACGACCCCCGCGGTCGGGTGGTAGCCATACTCGAAGCGACCCGACATGTTCCGGGCGAAGAACACCAGTACCACGACCTCACAGCCGACGAGCAGGGCCAGCGCAAGGAGAAAGGACTTGGTGAGGGTGCGGTTCATCGCTCAAAACTGAAAGTAGATGAACTCCACATCCGTCGCCGCCGACGAGGCGATGGCGACGAAGAGCACGGTGTAAATCACGCCACGTAGGGCCCACGGCAGGTGGAGCAGTTCCGCTTCGTCGCGAGCCTTCCACGTGGCAGCTTGTAGCGCGAGCAACGGTACCACGTGCAAGGCGAGCCACCACGCGGGTTTCACCCAGCCGATCATATCGGAGGATTCCCAAGCGCCAAGCGCGGCGAACCATGCGCCCAGTTGTGCCATGTCGTGCGAGCGGAACACCACCCAGCCAACGCACGTGAACGCGAACATCAGCGCCATGCTTGCCGGCACGCGCCATCGCGCTCCCTCGCCCGATTCAGCAAGTCTGCGCAGTGGCGGCACGACCCGATAGAGGACGAGCACCGCGCCATGATACGCGCCCCACAACACGAACACCCAACTCGCCCCGTGCCATAGCCCGGCGAGCAGCATCGTGAGCCAGAGGTTGAAGAGCATGCGCGGCGTACCGCGGCGGTTTCCGCCCAGTGGGATGTAAACGTAATCGCGGAACCACGAGGAGAGCGTGACATGCCAGCGCTGCCAGAATTCCGACGGCCCGCGCGCGAAGTAAGGGAAGCGGAAGTTCATGTTCAGGTGGAATCCGAGCAGGCGCGCCGAGCCGCGCGCGATGTCCGTGTATCCAGAGAAGTCGCCGTAAATCTGGAACGCAAACGCCAGCACTCCGAGCAGCACCCACGGGGCGTTCAGCTCCGTCTTCGAGTCGAAGGCGTGGTTCGCCAGCAGCGCACAGTTGTCCGCCAAGAACACCTTCTTGAACAGGCCGACAAGGATGAGGCGCAACCCGCGATGAAATTCCTCCGCGCTCCACGTCGCGGGCCTGACGAACTGCGGCACCAGGTCGTTGGGCCGTTCGATTGGCCCGGCGATGAGTTGCGGGAAGAAGGACAAATAGGCCGCGAACGTCACGACATCGCGCACCGGCTCCGCCTTGCCGCGATAGATGTCCACCGAATAGGCGATGGACTGAAACGTGTAGAACGAGATCGCGACCGGCAGGATGATCTTCGGCAGCACCCATCCGGGATTCCAACCGGCCTGCGTGCAGAGCGCGAGCGCGGAGTCCGCGAAGAAGTTGAAGTATTTAAAGAAGCCGAGGACAGCGAGGTTCGAGAGGATGCTAAAGAGCAGGAAGGCCCGGCGCTGGCGCTGTGCAGGTTGGCTCCACAGCGCGGCGTAGAGGCACGTGAAGAGCATCGGGAACACACCGGCCGCGACCAGAATCCAGCCATCCACCGCCGCGGTCGTGCCAGTGAAGAGGGCGTAACCACCGAGCCACACGACAGGCGTTGCGCTGGTCGCCGCAACCCTCGCGAGGCTCTCGCGCCGTCCAACCATTGCGAGCCCGCAAAAGAAATCAATGCACGTCGAGCTCAGCAGCAGCGCAAGAAAGCGCGCGTCCCAAACGCCATAGAAAGTATAACTGGCCGCCAGCAACAGCCAGATTCGTGCGCGTCCCGCGAGGCGCCAGTAAAGCAGCGCCACCAGCGGCAGAAAGATCGCGTATTGCCACGAGACAAACGACACCGGGCGATTTTAGGCGGTGTGTCCGCAGCAGTCTATGCGCAATCGCATGACGACATGGGCGCAGCTCGCAAGGGTTGAATTGCGCTTGTAAAGTTCCATCGGGCCGAGCATCTATCAGCCACCCTTGAAGACCCGCCCTCCCATGATCCCAACTTGGCCGCTCTCCACTGACGGCGCTGCCCACAGACACCCGTGGTGCCCTCTGTATCCGCTCATTGCCGTGGCGCTGCTCTGCCCGTTTACCGGCGCGGCAGCGCAAGTGCCGGCCGACACGCTGGAGCGCGAGCTCGCTGGCCGATGGGCATTGACCGAGGAGGGGCGCGGGTGGCCGGAAGTGCCCGCGGGTCGGGCGCCGCGGCTGGGCAAGGGCGATTTTAGTATCGCGGTGTGGATCCATTCGGACGAACAAAGCAACCATGTGCCCGGCGATGTGCTCAGCCAATACGACCCGGCAAAACGCCGTGGTTTTCACCTCACGCTCAAGAGCAACATGGGTGTGACTTCCAATCAGGCGAACTGGCGGCATCTGCAGTTTGGCATCGACGACGACCGGGCTTCAGCGTGGAAGGATTGTGGCCAACCGGGAAGAGCATTGTTTGCGTTCGCGCTCGCCGAACACAAGGGCGCGCTCTACGCGGGCACCTGTGAGCCGGGAAAGGGTGAGTCGGGCCGCGTCTATCGTTATGCCGCCGGCGAGCCCTGGCACGACTGCGGCAAACTTGACGGCGCCAACAGCGTGAGCGCGTTTGCCGTGCACGACGAGGCACTTTATGCGGGCACGGGCAAGTATCGCGTGGCAGGCTCAGCATTGCCGGAGTCTGAGAACTTGACGCTGGGCGGGCGCGTCTTTCGTTACGCTGGAAAGGATCGCTGGATTGACTGCGGCCAGCTTCCCCAGGCGGAAGCCGTGGGCGGCATGGGGGTGTTCCGCGGCAAGCTTTACGCGTCGTCACTCTACAAGCCCGCGGGTTTTTTCCGCTATGAAGGGGGCACGCGCTGGATGGACTGCGGCACGCCCGAGGGCCGGCGCGTGCAGGCGTTGGCGGTGCACGGCGGCTTTCTCTACGCCAGCAGCTACGACGGCGGCCACGTCTATCGCTACGACGGCAGAAACTGGACCGACTGCGGTCAGCTTGGCGACAACACCCAGACCTATTCCTTCACCTCGCATGAAGGGCGGCTGCTCGTGGGCACCTGGCGCAGCGGCCGCGTCTATCGCTTCGAAGACCTCGGCAAGTGGACCGACATGGGCCGGCTTGGGGAGGAGTTGGAGGTGATGGGAATGGTGGTGCACAATGGACGCCTCATCGCCGGCACGCTGCCGCTGGCCGGGGTGCATTCGTATGAAGGCAACGCCACCTGGAAACAACTTGCCCTGCTCGACCTCACGCCCGAGGTGAGGTATCGCCGCGCGTGGACCATGGCCGAGCACGACGGGCAGGTATTTTGCAGCACACTGCCTTCGGGCAAGATCTTTGCCTTCACGGCAGGCAGGCAGGCAGCATGGGGACACAGCCTGCCCTCTGGATGGCATCACCTTGCCGCGTTGAAATCCGCGAGGGGCCTCACGCTCTTTGTGGATGGCAAAGAGGTCGCCCGAACGCCGGACTTTGACGCCGCAGGATACAATCTGGACACCGACGCGCCGTTGCGAATCGGCGCCGGAGCCAACGGCCCCTTTCACGGACGACTCGCCGACTTGCGGATTTACCGCCGCTTGATCGAGGCCAGGGAGATTGGGCAGCTCGCCGCCCGCCACCCCGGACGCTGAAGCTTGGGAATCGGACAGGGCTGCGCCCCATGCAATATGTGGTTGCCCCCTGGTCCCCGTAGCCGTCACTTCACCGCTTGACCCTAACGCTGCAAGCCTTCCAAATGCTTCCCATGTTCCAGTTGATTTTCCTCTGCACCGCTGTGCTTGCCGTTGCCAGCGCAGGTGGGGCGGTGGTGGCCTCACCGCAGAAGGTGGCTGCACCGCAGGTGCCCGCGGGATGGTCGCAAAGATCGCCGCGCGAGGAATTGCGCCCGGAGTTTTCCTACAACCCCAAGGGCGGCCCGGGCAAATCGGGCGGTTTTATCGTGACGCACGATGCGCGCGAAGGATTGGACGGTTGGTTTGAGCGCACGTTTGCGGTGCAGGGCGGCCAAACATACCGCTTTGCCGCCCTCCGCAAGACCGACAACGTGGCCGTGCCGCGGCGCAGCGCGCTCTGCCGCATCGTGTGGCAGGACGAGGCGGGGCGACTGGTCTTGGCAAGCGTGCCCGAGGCGCAGGTGCTCGAGCGCGGCCATACCCCCACGGCGGAGCCGGAACATCCGGCGGATGGCGAGACCGATGCCGCGGGATGGACGGCCGTGGCGGGGGTGTATCGTGCGCCGGCCAAGGCCGTGCGGGCGGTGGTGGAACTGCACCTGCAATGGGCGCCCTTAGGGCGCGTGGAATGGAGCGAGGTGAAGCTGGAGAAGGCCGCGCCTTTGCCCCCGCGCATCGTGCGTCTGGCGGCCGTGCATCACCGGCCCGGGGGAAAGTCGGCACGCGAGAATTGCCAGGAGTATGCGCCCTTCATCGCCGCCGCAGCAAAACAGAAGGCCGACCTTGTGGTGCTGGGCGAGACCATCCCCTACGAGGGTCTGCGCAAGAAGCCCCATGAGTGCGCCGAGACCATCCCCGGCCCCACCACCGAATACTTTGGCGCTCTGGCCAAAGAGCACCGCACGCACATTTGTCTCAGCTTGTACGAACGCGCCGGGCATCTGGTCTACAACACAGCGGTGCTGTTGTCGTCGGAAGGGAAGCTGCTGGGCAAGTACCGCAAGGTCTGCCTGCCCCACGCCGAGACGGAGGCGGGCGTGACGCCGGGCAACGATTATCCGGTGTTTCAAACGCGCTTTGGCAAGGTGGGGCTCATGGTGTGCTATGACGGATTCTTCCCCGAGGTGGCCCGGGAGCTCAGCCATCGCGGCGCCGAGGTGATCGCGTGGCCGGTGGCGGGTTGCAATCCCTTGCTGGCGCAGGCGCGCGCCTGCGAAAACCACGTGTACGTAGTAAGCTCGACCTACACCGACGCGAAACGGGACTGGATGATCTCAGGCGTGTTTGATCCCACGGGCAAGGCGCTGGCCAAGGCCGACGCCTGGGGAACGGTCGCCGTGGCCGAGGTGGATTTAAGCCAGCCGTACATCGGCCCGTGGAACTTAGGTGACTTTCGCTCCATGGTGCCACGCCACCGCCCCGTCACGGTGCCCGAAAGCCCGGGGGCAAGGCGCACGCCATGACACATTTCAATCTCCAACCCAAACTGCCATGACACTTTTTCACATTGCCTGTATCGCCGCGATCCTCGTGTGGCAATCTCCCCTGCCCGGCGCAGACGCGCCGAAGGCACCCGCACCGCGGGTGCAGGTTGCTGTGCCGCAGGCACCCACCGACCCGGCGCGATTTGAGCGCGAGCTGCTCGTGCCCGCGGCGCGGGACGCGATCCAGTTGGAGGTGCTGGCAAATGGCGACATTCTCTTCGCCGAGTTTTGGGGAACCCTCAAACTCTGGAGCGCGGGCACCAAGCTGGTGACGACGCTGGGTCAGGTGCCGACCTATGCGAAGGGAGAGTTGGGCCTCTTGGGAATGGCTGCGGCGCGCGACTTTGAGCGCACGGGATATGTGTTCGTGCTCTTTTGCCCCACCGCCAAACAGGACACGATGCGCGTGAGCCGCTTCACCGTGAAGGACGGCAAGATTGCCGCGGGCTCGGAGCGTGAGCTGCTCTCATGGCCCTATGACACCGAGCACGTCTATCACATGGGAGGCGCCATGTGGATGGATGCGAAGGGTCTGCTCTACATTGGCAACGGCGACAACTGCCATTGGAACCCCGGCCTGCCGCTGGACACGCGGCCGGGCCGCAAGTCGTGGGACGCGCAGCGCACGGCGGCCAATTCTGCCGACCTTCGCGGCAAGGTGCTCCGCATCCAACCGCTGGCCGATGGCAGCTACCGCATTCCCGATGGCAATCTGTTTCCGGGCGGCAAGGGAGGGCGGCCGGAGATTTATGTGATGGGTGTGCGTAATCCCTTCCGCATCGCTGTAGACGATCAGACTGGCGCGCTCTTTGTGGGCGATGTGGGGCCCAACGTGCTGCCGGAGCTGGGAGTGAATCCCGTGGGATATGATGAGATTCATGTCACGCATCGCGCGGCCAATCTGGGATGGCCCTACTTCATTGGGCCCAACGAAACGCTGCCGCTCTTTGACTTTGAGAAGAAACGGGAAATCCGCAGGCAAGACCCGCGCAAGCCCACGAACGATTCTCCCAACAACACCGGCGCAAAGGCGCTGCCCCCGGCGCAGCCTGCGCTCATCTGGTATTCGAGCGTGCCTTCAAAAACCTTTCCTACTCTGGGCAGCGGCGGGCGCTCCATCATGGCCGGCCCTCTCTACCACTACGACGCGGCGAACCCTTCGCTCATCAAGCTGCCACAGTCCTTGGATGGGCGGCTTTTCATCTATGAATGGATGCGTAACTGGATCCAAACGGTGTCCCTGAACCCGGCTGGCGCGGGAGTGGAACCGTTCCTGCCCGAGTGGAATTTCAGGCGCCCGATTGATATGAAACTGGGACGCGACGGGGCGCTGTACCTCATCGAGTACGGCGATCAATGGTGGGAGAACAACGACAGCCGAATCGTGCGCGTCATTTACCGCCGTGGCAACCGTGCCCCACAGGCGCGGCTCATTTCTAGCGAAACCGCCGGCGCGCCGCCGCTGACACTCTCCTTCGATGCCAGCACCTCCACCGACGCCGACAACGACAAGCTCATGTTCGACTGGGCCGTTGCCGGCAAGATCGTGGGCCACGGCCCAAAATATCAGCACACGTTCCGCGAGCGCGGCTCCCACGCTGTGAGCGTCACCGTGTCCGACACGCACGGCGCCACCGCCATCGTGAGGGAGACCATCCATGCTGGGAATGGGCGGCCCACGGTGCGATTCACGGCACCGGCGCACGGCTCCTTCTTCGATTGGAACGCATCGATCCCGTACAAACTCGCCGTCACGGAAACCGATGGTGACACCGTCTATCCCAATCTCGCGACGGTTGCCGGCGAGTTCCGCGGCCGCCGCCTCGTGGGCGATGGAGCCGATGAAGTGCTGGATCCCGGACTGGCTGCCATGCGCAAGAGCACCTGCTTTTCCTGCCACATGGCCAACACCCCGTCGGCCGGCCCGCCCTACAAGGCCGTTGCCTTGAAGTACAAGGACGATGCGGCCGCGCCTGAGCGGCTGGCCGTGAAAGTTTTAAGCGGCGCCTCCGGTGCATGGGGCGCCATTCCGATGCCGCCTCATCCGCAGCACACGCTGGCGCAAGTGCGGCCGATGATCGCCTGGGTTCTCTCGCTTAAAGATGATCCGTCGGCGCCGCCCAAGTCCGGCTCGGAAGGGAGTTTCCAAGCCCCTCCAAAACCCGCGGCAGGTTCCCGCGCCGACGAAGGTGTGCTCGTCCTCACGGCCTCGTACACCGACGATGGCAAGGAAGGCACGCTGCCTCGGCTGCGCGGCGAGGCGAGCGTCGTACTGCATTCGCGCCGCAAGAAAGCCGCGCTCTACGACACCAATCGCGGCATGGCTTATGTGGAGCAGGTGGAGGGTGAAACCGGCATCATCGGCCATTTCAAGGACGGTGCCTACATCGTCTGGCGCGACCTCAATCTCTCGGGCATTCGCAGACTTAAAGTCCGCGCCGGCTGCTTTGACACCCGCGGGGGAGTCTTTGAACTGCGTCGCAATTCCCCCGATGGCGCGTTGCTCCTTTCGGTGCCGGTCAATCCCACGGGCGAGGGAGAATTTATCGAAATGCCTGCGGCCCTTCCCGATGTCGCCGACTTGGTGAACCTCTGCGTCGTGGCGCGTTGCGGCGACAAGCGCACCGTGCTGGGCCTGAACTGGATCGAGTTCCTCCCATGAACGCGTCTCCACGAAGGACGAGCGCTGTCCTTTCAGGACGGCTCCTGCTCTGCACCACCCTGCTGGGGCTTTCTCTGTCCGCAGCAGAGCCATCGACGCCCGCGCCATCCCCTGCGCTGCTTCGGTCGGCCATCGAAAAATCGCTGCCGCTTTTGACGCAAGGTGCGCGCGGCTCGATGAAGGAACGCGAACGCTGTTTCACCTGCCACAATCAGGGTTTGCCCATCATGGCGCTGGCGACCGTGCAGTCGCGCGGTGTGGACATCAACGCTGCGGAACTGCGAAAGCAGACGGAGTTCACGGCAGCCTTTCTCGAGCGCAACCGCACAAACTATCTCGCCGGGCGCGGACAGGGAGGCCAGGCCGATACCGCGGGCTACGCCCTGTGGGCGCTGGAAAATGGCGGCTGGAAACCCGACGCAACCACCGCCGCCGTCGTTGAGTATCTGCTGCAATGGCAGGACGCCGCCACCCACTGGACGCCGCAATCGCGCCGACCGCCCACCGAACAAAGTCTCTTCACCTCCACGCACGCCGCACTTCGCGCTCTGGCGACCTTCGGTACGCCGGAACAAAAGCCGCGCATTGAGAAGCGAATGGAACGCGTGCAAGCATGGCTGCTCAAGACGGCGCCGCAGGATCATGAGGATCGCGTCTTCCGATTGCGCGCCCTGCACGTGGCCGGCGCGCCTGCAGCCGAAATTCTCAAGGCCACCACGGCAATCCTAGACACCCAACAAGGCGACGGCGGCTTTGCGCAGCTTCCCACAAAAGCCTCCGACGCCTACGCCACGGCCACGGCGCTCGTGGCATTGCACCAAACCGGCGGACTCTCCACCGATGCCCGCGCCTACCAACGAGGACTCGGCTACCTGCTCAACACCCAGCTTGCGGATGGCTCATGGCGTGTCGTCTCGCGCAGCAAACCCATCCAGACTTACTATGAGTCGGGCTACCCGCATGGGACGAATCAGTTTATCTCGATCACCGCAGCAGGCTGGGCCACAACGGCGCTGGCGCTGGCGCTGCCAAAGGCACACGAAAAGGTGAAACCATCGCGCGTGGACAGGCTCATCTTCCCCCCGGAACACTGGCACAATCACGGCTCGTGTTTGGTGGAGGCACCCAACGGCCACCTCATCGCATGCTGGTTTCACGGCTCGGGCGAACGTGAGGCCGACGACGTGAAGATTGAAGGAGCCCGGCTGCGGCGCGACGCAAAGGAGTGGAGCGGGCGCTTCACCATGACGGACACGCCGGATTATCCCGACACCAACTGCTGCATGTTCATCGACCCGCACGAACGGCTGTGGCTGCTCTGGCCCACGCTGCTTGCCAATCAGTGGGAGAGTGCCCCCGCATCGCGTCGGTATATGCCCCCCAGGGGCGCAGATGGACGCCCTCAGGCCAAGACCATCAAGCATGCGCACTTCAATCTGGAGTGGTTGATGGCAGGTGAGGCAATGGAACACGTGGGCGGGCGCTGACAAGAAGCGCAGCGCGCAGTCTGAAATAGAGCCTTCCCTCCGGGCGCGGTTCGTGGCAATAGCTCCCGGCAATCATGGGGAAGGAATTTAGCATCGTCCCGCGCCGCGTGCCGCACGTGGAAACCAAGTACCGGCGCATTGCCACGCCCATTCCGCATCCCGACTCGGTGCCGACGCTGGAGCGGCTGCGGCAGTTTGAGCCGCAGTCTATGCGCGGGCAGCCGCCCATCGTGTGGGATCGCGCGGAGGACATCTTTGTCTTCGACAAATACGGCAACCGCTGGCTGGACTGGTCCAGCGGCGTGCTCGTGACCAATGCCGGCCACGGCGCGCCGGAGGTGAAGCAGGCGATCCTCGACCAGGTCCACAGCAACCTGCTGCACAATTACTGCTTCCCCAGCGAGGAGCGCGCCGAGTTGGCGGGCGAACTCGCAGGGTTGGCACCGGAGGGTTTGAAGAAGGTCTTCCTGCTCACCACGGGCTCGGAGGCGACGGAGTGTGCCATCAAGTTGAGCCGCGCGCACGGCATCAAGGTGGGCGGCCGCAAGAAGATTGGCATCATCGGATGGGAACGCGGCTTTCACGGGCGCACGCTGGGCTCGCAGCAGGCGGGCGGCATGGCCGGGCAGAAGGACTGGATCGTCAACGAGGACCCCGCCATCCACACCGCACCCTTCCCTGACGGCTTCTGGCACACGGACACACGCTTTGAAGCGTTCCTAGCCCACTTGGCCTCGCGCGGGATTGAGCCCTGTCATGTCGCGGGCGTCATCATGGAGACGTATCAGGGCGTCGGGCCGGATTTCGCACCGGTGGAGTTTGTGCAGAAACTGCGCGCGTGGTGCGACGCCCACCAGATCGTGCTGACCTTCGACGAAGTGCAGGCGGGCTTTGGACGCACGGGCAGGTTCTGGGCCTTCGAGCACTACAGCGTGACGCCCGACGTCATCTGCTGCGGCAAGGGTATCAGCAGCTCGCTGCCACTCTCGGCCGTCATCGGGCGCGAGAGCATCATGGACCAGTTTCCACCGGGCTCCATGACCAGCACCCACACCGGCAACCCCGTGTGTGTGGCCGCCGCACTGGCGAGCGTGCGCAAGATTGTTCGTGAGAAGCTCACCGAGAACGCCGCCGCACTGGAGCCGCTGCTGCTCTCGGGCTTGAAGCAGATTCAGGAAAAACATCCGCAGGTCATCGGCCACGTCACCGCGCGCGGGCTGGTGGGCGGCATGCAAACGCTCAAACCGGGCACCCGGGAACCCGACCACGATCTTGCCCACGCCATCATCGAGCGCTGCATGTGGAAGGGCCTGCTGCTCTTTGCGCCCGTGGGCGCGTGGGGACAGACCGTGAAGATCGCGCCGCCGCTCACCGTGCCGCGCGAGGCGATGGAGGAGGCCCTGGGTGTGCTCGCCCTCGCCACCGACGAAGCCCTTACACAGCGCGCCAGCTAGCGCGCGCGCACCTCGGCAATCAGCTTCTCCAGCCGACGGCCATACTCGACAAAGTTTTTACAGACCTCCTCATCACCCACGGCCCTGGCGTGGGCATCGTGGAAGACAACCACCATGTGCGGCTCGATGCTGATGCCCGCGTCATAGCCGCGCGAAAGAGCGTCCTTGAGGATGCGCCTCACCTGCCCCTGCCCCTCGCCGGGCCAGTTGTAATCGGCGTCGTTCTTGGCCGGGCTCCACGTGGCGTCCTTCACGTGGATGTGCGCCACCTGATCGCGCACCGCGCTCCAGAACTCCCACGCGTTCTGGCGCGGCCAGGGCGCGGGCAGCATCCGGTCGTGGTTGAAGACGGGGTTGGCGGTGTCAAACACCCACTTGAGCCCGGGGCATTTCTCCAGCAGCTCCAGCGCGTGCGCCGAGCTCATGCCGCCATAGTTCATGCAGTTTTCATGGACGGGCTGCAGGCCCGCGTCGCAGAAGCGCTTCGTCACCTCGCGCACGCGCTCGAACACCAAAGGCGGTGTCACCGAGTCAGTCTCCGTGGGCTTGAGACTCATGATGCGCACAAACTTGGTGCCCGCTCGCTTCATGCGCGGGATGGCGCGCTTCACTTCTTCCAAGGTGACTTCAAAGGGCGTCTCCACCGTCTTGGCCCAGTTCATGATCGTGGATCCAAAACAGTACACGCCCAGCCCGTTCTCGCGCAGCCTTTCGCAGGCGATCTCAAACGCCTTCTCGGGGATATCGTGAAAATTGCCCTTTGGAAAACCCGGCACCTCAACGCCGCGCATCTCGATGAACTTCCAGCCCAGCTCGCGCGCCGCTTTGATTTGAAAATCCAGGGCGCCTCCCGCCTCGTCTCCAATCCCCATCAGGTGCATCGTGTATGGCTCCTTGGTGCTGGTGGCTTCGGTGTCAGCGCCGGAATGACGCGGCGAAATCCTCGGAGGACACTTGCTCCACCTTCTTCTCCCGGCGCGATCCGGCGATGAGCTCGTTGAGCCGTCCCTCGTACGCCGCGCCGTCCAATGGCAAGTCCAGCGCACGGCCCAGCAGCCCGGAGTAAAGCATGGCATTGGCCAGCTCCACCGAATGCAGGCCCTCCGCGCCCGGCGCAATCAACGCCTCGCCCTCCAGAATGGCGTTCACAAAGTTGGTCATGAGCCGCGCATGCGGCACCTCTGCCGGCGGAATGGGGATCTCCTCAGTCACGGTCTCCGGCTTCTTGAAACCCACGGTCGAGGTTGTGCTCCATTCGTCTGAGGGCACGAGATTGCGGGTCACCACCAGACGGTCGTGCTCCAGAATCAGTCGCGCCTTCGTGCCGGCGATTTCCAGCCGGTTGCTGCCCGGTGCCTCACCGGTGGAGGAGATAAAGGCTCCCGTCGCGCCGCCGGGAAATTCCAAGTAACAGGTCACCTCATCCTCCACTTCGATGTCGTGGTGCCGGCCCAGCCCCACATGCGCCTGCACGCGCGAAGGCATCCCCGCCATCCACTGCAGCGCGTCCAACTGGTGCAGGCATTGGTTGAGCAGCACGCCCCCGCCCTCTCCCTTCCACGTCGCCCGCCAGCCGCCGCTCCGGTAGTACGCCTCGCTGCGAAACCAGTCGCTCATGATCCACACCACGCGCACCAGCCGCCCCAAGGCACCACTCTGGATGAGATTCCGGATGGCGACGTAGCGCGGCTCCACGCGGAGTTGAAACATCGCGGCGAACACCTGCCCGGGGCGCGCCTTGGCCTCTGCGATGAGTTTCTCTGCATCCGCCTTGTGCGACGCGATAGGCTTTTCCACCATGAGGTGCAATCCCGCGCGCAACGCAGCTGCGCCCTGTTCTGGATGCTGCGGATGCGGCGTGGCCACGAGCAGCGCGTCGATGGTTCCCGACGCGATCATGGCTGCTGCGCCCTCAAACACCCGTACACCCTGGGCCGCGTATTCGGCAAGCTTGACCGGCGACGTGCTTCCCACCGCGGCCAGCCGGGCCCGCGGCACCTTGCCCGCCAGCAAGTCGGCCGCATGGAACCGGCCCATGTTGCCCATGCCAATGATGCCGATGCGAGTCTCGTTCATGTGGACTTATTGCGTGCGCACTTTTTTCGCCGTGGCATCCTTGCCGGGCAAGACCAAACTTACCCTTTCCTGACTCCGACGCCCACTCGCGTCAACGCAGCCACCAATGTGCCAGTGCTGGCGCGATAGCCAGCGCGGGCAGATAATCGGCCAGCGGCACCTTCCGAACATCGAGCACCACCAGCACAATGCACATCACCATGAGGCCACCGGTAAGATTGATGGATTGCAAGATTTCCGGCTGGTCCAGATACGGCTTGATGAGACGAGCCAGCACCGTGAGCGTGCCCTGATAGGCCACCACAGGAATAACGGCCAGCATGACGCCCCAGCCAAGGGTGAGGGAGAATGCCATGGTGGCCAGTCCGTCCATGAGGCTCTTGAGGCCGAGCAGGCGAATCGTGCCCCCCAAGCCGTCCTCCACCGAGCCCAAGATGGCCATGGGGCCCACGCAAAAAAGCAGCGTGCAGGTGACGAAGCCATCGCCCACGCTCGCCCCGCCAGTGGATTCTCCCGCTTTGACAAACCGCGCCCGCGCGTACTCTCCCAGTTTGTGGATCCGTTCCTGAAGGCGCATCGCCCGACCCAACAGAGCCCCGAACATGAGGCTTAGCAGCGCGATCCCGAAAATCTTGAGCCCGGCGAGGGCGCCCGCGGCCTTTGCCACTCCGTCGTAGATCATGCTGGCGGCCGCGGCCATGGTCAGCAACGCCAGCACCAACCGGATGTGGCGCTGCGTGTGAATGGGGATTTGCCGGCGCCACGCGAGCCCGGCACAGCCTCCGGCAATGATGGAAGCCCCATTGAGGAGCGTGCCCAGCCCAATCACGAAGCGGCCTCTCCCTGCAGTTGAGCTGCCAGCGATTCTCCCAGCGCTGCCGGCTCGGCCAATGGCCCGGCGCCCTGTGCCTGCCGCGCCGCACCGTGCAGGAAGGACACAGCCGACATCTTGAGCCGGCTCCCCACCACTTCGGCAAACGCAGCAACGGGGCTCTGGCAACCGCCCCCCATGGCGCGCAGCAGGGTACGCTCGGCTTCGACCGCCTGCCGGGTGTTGTAGTGATTGAGCCGCTCGCAGAGGACGCCAATGCGGCCGTCATCTTGGCGCACTTCGATTCCAACAGCCCCCTGCCCCACGCATGGCAGCATCACCTCCAGCGGAAGGCGCACCGCCAGCAAGCCCTCCGGCACGGCATCGCCCTGCAATCGGCCGCTCGCCGAGATTTCAAAATGAAGGCGTTCCATTCCCGCCGCGGCCAGCAGCAGCGCGTCCATCTCAGGATCGTCGCAAAGTTTTTGCAGGCGCGTGGGAACATTGCCGCGGATGGGAACGACCCGCAGGTCGGCTCGCAGCGCACGAATTTGCGCCTGCCGCCGTGGACTGCCTGTGGCGATCGTCCAACCCTGAGGCAAGGTTGACAAGGAAGCCTGCGGCGAGTGGCCGCGGCGGCGCGAATGGCCCGGCGACCACTCGGCGAGAACGTCGGCGGCGGCGATTTGGCTTAAGTATTCCGCGTCGCGATAGACCAGCACCTCGCGCACGTCGGCGCGCTTTCCCACCGCGCCCAAGATGAGGCCGGCGGGAAGTTCGGTCGGCAGATCTTTGAGGCTGTGCACGGCCAGATCGGCCTGGCCCTTCAGCAAGGCTACCTCGAGCTCGCGCGTGAAAAGCCCCTTGGGCAACCCGCCGGCATCCGGCCGCGTTTCCTGCAGCTTGTCGCCGGTGGTTTTAAGAATCTTGATGTCAAACGCAAGCTTGGGAAAGGCGGCGCGGCATTGGCTAAGAACCTGACGCGCCTGGGCCAGCGCCAAGGCGCTGCCGCGCGTAGCCAGTAGAATGGGACGCCCGTCGGCCATCATGCTATTGGCTGCCAAAGGCCGGCTGCGAGTCGCCTAGTGGACCGGACCGGGAAGGATCCAGCAAGTCGCGCGTCTTGTGGGCGATGATGGCCTCGCACTTGGCCACCTCCTCCTGGCGCAAACGCAGGCAGTCGTCGGCGATGGCCTGCAGATCGTCGATATTGTAGAGGTACACATCCTCCATGTAGTTCACCTCGGGCTCGATGTCGCGCGGCACGGCGATGTCGATGAGCAGCAGCGGGCGGTGATGGCGCAGGTGCTGCAGAGGCTCGAGTTTCTTGCGATCGAGCACATGGTGCGGGGCGCTCGTGCTGCTAATGACGATGTCGATCTGAGCAAACTCCTGCTCCCACGCCTCAAAGGCAATCGCGCGCCCGCCCAGCTCGCGCGCCAGAGCCTCGGCGCGCTCCGGGGTCCGGTTGGACACAAGCACACTCTGCGCGCCACGGCTCAGCAGCGCGCGCGCCGTCTTCTCCCCCGTGTCACCGGCACCAATCACCATCACGGTGCGGCCGCTCAAGCTATCAAAAATCTTCTCCGCCAGCTCCACCGCCACCGACGCCACCGACACACTGCCGCGCTGGATGTTGGTCTCAGTGCGGATGAGCTTGGCGGCGTTGAAGGCGCGCTGGAATGCCTTGTTGAGGCGCGCACCGGTGCTCCGATTTTGGAGCGCGATGTCGTAGGCGGCCTTAAGCTGGCCCAAGATTTCGGTCTCGCCAAGAATCATCGAGTCAAGCCCACCCGCCACCCTGAAGAGATGCTGCACACTGGCCGGTTCGGCCAGTGCATAAAACACCTCCGTGGCCGGTGGCGTCCCACCCGCCAGCATGAATCGGCGCAGCGCGGCCAAGAGCGGCGCACTCTCGCCGGGTGCCCACGCGTACACCTCCACGCGGTTGCAAGTGGAGAGCACCACGGCCTCCTGTGCGCCCGTCTCGCTTCGGAGCCGCGCGAGCACGTCAGGCAATGCCTTGTCGGCAATGGCAAAACGCTCGCGCACCTCGACGGGCGCCGTGCGGTGGTTGAGGCCAAGGCAGACGATGGGCATTTTTTCTTAGGGATTGTGAATCTTGGAGAGCAGGTTCACGCCCCAGAAGGTGAGCAGGACAAAGGCAAATCCCAAAAGATTGCCCCACGCCAGTCGCCGACCGCCGTGGTCGGCGCGCCGGTACCACACCAAAAGCCCCGCGTAAAACAGCCAAACTCCGATGGACCAGATGACCTTGGCATCCTTCAGCAGACTTTGGCCTTCGGGGGGCTTGAGCGCGATAAAGCTCACCGCCAATCCGGCCGTCAGCAGCAGCAGCCCGCAGAATGCAAGGCGCACCATCACGCGTTCCAACTGCTGGATGGAGGGCAGGCGCGAGATGAGCGCGCGCAGCCGGTCGAACTTGAGGTCGTGTTCCTGGCTGAGGTACATCAGCGATCCGCCAAAGCCCAGTCCCAGCGCACCGTAGCCCAGCGCGATCAGCGCAACGTGGAGGCTGACGAGGCCGCCAGTGAACTGCGGGGCGGCCACATGAGGAGGGTCCAGCGCGGGCATGATGGCGAACACACCCAAAGCAAAGAGCAGCGGCGAGGCGAACACACCCAGAAACCGGAACGGCTGCCAGAGTCCCAGCACGAGATAGCCCGCCACCACGGTCCACATCACGAACGCGGTGGCTTCGTAGAGGTTGTTGACGGGGCACCGGTGCAGCGAAAATCCGCGCTGAACCATTGCTGAGGTGTGCAGTGCCATCCCGGTGGCGAGGATCGCGTAAAGCACCCAGTCATCACGCCGGAATCCGCGACGCCAGAGGAAGAGGGCGTGCACCATGGCCAGCCCGTAGGCCACCACGGCGGCTTGGAAAAATGCTTTGTCACCCCAGTTCAAATTGAACGGTGATTGGAGCACAAAACCGCTGGGGCGGCAATTGCGCAATCGGGGCGGAAGTGGTGCGAGAGTTGCGGATTGAACTGCCGGCGTCCTCTCCGATAGGCTGGTGCGCGTGAAACTCTGGGGAGGGTTCCTTCTATTGGCCACAGGGGCATTGGCGGCTCAGTATTCGGCCACCGACCGCATTACGCCGCCGCCGCCCACGCAGGAATTCCGCGCCGCGTGGATTGCCACCGTCAATAACATCGACTGGCCCTCCAAGCCCGGTCTCACCGCCGCCCAGCAAAAGCAGGAACTGCGCGCCATCATTGAACGGGCGGCCGGGCTGAAGCTCAACGCGCTCATCTTTCAGGTGCGCCCCTCGTGCGACGCGCTGTACGAATCGGCGCTGGAGCCGTGGTCGGAATACCTCACCGGCAAGATGGGACAGTCGCCCGGATGGGATCCTCTGGCGTTTGCTATCGAAGAATCGCACCAGCACGGGCTTGAACTGCACGCGTGGTTCAATCCCTACCGGGCACGTTTTAAGGGATCCAAGTCCGAAGCCAGCGTGCGCCACATCACCCGCACCCAGCCGGGTCTTGTGCGAACCTACGGCGGCTACCAGTGGCTGGATCCCGGCGAGCCCGCTGCGGCGGCGCACACACTGGCCGTCATGCTCGATGTCGTGCGGCGGTACGACATCGATGGCCTGCACATGGACGATTATTTTTACCCCTACAAGGAGAAGGATGTGCGTGGGCAGTGGATGGAGTTTCCCGACGACCTCTCCTGGCGCGCCCGTGGCGCCGGCCAGACGCGTGGCGACTGGCGTCGCAGCAACATCAACGGACTCGTGGAGCGGCTCTATACTGAGACCAAGAAGCTCAAGCCCGCCGTGAAGGTGGGTATCAGCCCCTTCGGAATCTGGCGACCAGGCCATCCTCCGTCGGTGAAGGGGCTCGATGCCTACGACACGCTCTACGCCGATGCGCGCCTGTGGCTTCAGCGCGGCTGGCTCGATTATTGCGCCCCGCAGCTCTACTGGCAGGTGGACGCGCCCGCTCAGAGTTTCCCACAACTGCTGCATTGGTGGGCGAGCGAAAATAAAAAGCAGCGGCACCTGTGGCCGGGCCTCAACTCCGCCAAGGTGGATCCTTGGAAGGCCGATGAAATCACCCGGCAGGTGGACCTTGCGCGCAAGGAACCCGGCGTGACCGGCCACATCCACTGGAACGTGAGCGCGCTCATGAAGGATCGCGGCGGTCTTGCGACAGAACTGGCGCGGCTGGCGTATCGCGAGCCTGCGTTGGTGCCGGCGTCGCCGTGGATGGATCCGAAACCACCGGGCAAGCCTGCGGTGACTTTTGCGCGGACGCCCGCCGGGGGCATCACCATGCACTGGCGCCCCGCGCCGGGCGACGACGTCGCTCGCTGGGTGCTGCAGCGGCGCACGCAAGGGCGCTGGGAGACCCTCGTGCTGCCCAAGGGGCGTCAGGAGCACTCGCTGCGCGGCGACGGCCACGCGCCCGACGCAGTGGCGCTGCGCGCCGTGAACCGCGCGAGCACTCCGGGGGCGCCCGCCGTGTTTGCCACTCGCTGAGGCAGAGATTTTGGAAGGGCTGTAAGCCGAATTCTGTCTGCGCGCCTTGCAGCGCGGAGAGGATCATTCATCTGTTGCGACCTTACCCGGAGCCTGGCTGTTTTGCAGCCGCGGGGCGGGCCGCCCCATAAGCCCCCTATTTGGCCTTGCACCCGATGGGGTTTTCCTTGCCGCCGGGCTTGCGCCCGACGCGGTGGGCTCTTACCCCACCTTTTCACCCGTGCCGCCGGCTCGCGCCGGTTGGCGGTTTGTTCTCTGTGGCACTCTCCGTCAGGAGGCCTCGCGGCCTGCCTTCCCGCATGTGCCCGGACTCGTCGCGGTGTGAACCGCCGCCCGGTTACGCGGCATCGCGCCCTGTGGTGTTCGGACTTTCCTCCCCCGGCGATGCCGGGAGCGACCCTCCGCCCTTCCAAAATCGCCCCCATCCTAACGAAAGGGCGACCGGTGGCAAGGGCTAGTCTTCGGCGCGAACCAGATCCATCGCTGCCGTGTAATAGAGGATGGCGCCGCAGTGCGGGCAGAAATTGAGGTTCGCGCCGTGCTTGCAGTCCACGACCACTTGCGGCGGCAGCTTCATGTGGCAGGCACCGCAGGAACCATAGTCGATGCCAGAGAGGGCGCGCGGCCCCTTCTTCGGCAGCAACCGTTCGTAGCGCGAGAGCACGACCGGATCCATCGCCGAGGCGGTTTCCAACCGCAGCGCCTCGGCCCGCTGGAGATCGGCGCGCAGGTTGCCCTCACGCTCGTCGATGGCCAGCAGCGCCACACGGCAGTCGCTCGAGTCCTCCTCCAGCGCCTTCTGGGCTTGCTTCAAAACCTGGCCGTGCGACTCGGCCGCCTCCATGAGCTCAAGCTCGCGATCCTCGATGGCGCGCACTGCAGCCTTGCAGTGTTCGATTTCCTTGGCCAGCGCCTGGTACTCGTCATTTTTGCGCGTCTGGAGTTGCTGATGGGCGTACTTCCCCATCAGGTCCTGTTGCGAGGCGATGTCCAGATCGCATTGGCGGCGCTGCGATTCCAGTTCCTGCGCCCGTTGGCGTGCGTCCTTGTGGGCCGATTGTGCCGCGGCTGTGCGCGTGTTCGCAGCCAAGCGTTCGGCAGCCAGCCCTTCGAGCTGCGCCTTGGCTTGGATGAGCGCGCGGTCACGATCGCGCAGGATGAGCAGTTGTTCGATGGCAGGGAGCATGGATGTCCAACCGTAAGGCGGGAAAGGTAGGGCTGCCTCCCCATCAAGTCAATGGGGTGCGCGGCCCATTCAAAGCCGGGCAGATTTTCCTCGCCAATCGCAAAAGGCACGGGCAGAGAATGCGACTCCCTTCCGGGACAAAAACCCATGACGGAGCAGATTGTCATCCTCGATTTTGGATCGCAGTACACGCAGGTCATCGCGCGGCGCATCCGCGAGTGCAGCGTCTACTCCACCATCCTGCGTTACGACACGCCCTCAAAGGACATCGCGGCGTTAAAACCCCGTGGCATCATTCTCAGCGGAGGGCCCTCCAGCGTCTACGCCAAGGATGCGCCGCTGCCGGATCGAGGCATCTTCTCGTTAGGCGTGCCCATTCTCGGCGTGTGCTATGGCGTCCAACTGCTGGCGCACTTCATGGGCGGCAAGGTGGAGAAGGGCCAGAAGCGCGAGTACGGCCGGGGCACGTTGAGAGTGAGCCGGGGCGCCTGCGCCCTGTTCACGGGGCTGCCGCGCCGGCTGGAAGTCTGGAATTCGCACGGGGATAAACTGACCCGGATTCCGAAGGGGTTTGGGGCGGTGGCCGTGTCGGACAATTCCGAGCTGGCCGTGATTGAGCACCGCGCCAAGCGCATCTTTGGCCTGCAATTTCATCCGGAGGTGGCGCACACGCCGCGGGGGCGCGAGCTCATCGCCAACTTCGTCCACCGCATCTGCCGCTGCGGAAAGCATTGGACGATGCGCCACTACGTCGAGCAGGCCATCGCTGAAATTCGCGCCCGCGTGGGAAGCGAGCGCGTGATCCTGGGCCTTTCCGGGGGCGTGGATTCCAGCGTTGCCGCGGCCCTGCTTCACAAGGCGATTGGCGATCAGCTCACCTGCATCTTCGTCAACAACGGTCTGTTGCGCGCCAACGAGGCGGAGGTGGTGCAGCAGGTGTTTGGCCGCAATTTCAAGATGGCACTGCAGTATGAGGAAGCTTCAGAACTGTTCCTGCGCAAGCTGCGCGGCGTCACTGATCCTGAACGCAAGCGCAAGATTATCGGCAAGACCTTCATCGACGTGTTCCAATCCGCCACCCGCCGTGCCGGCGCGGCGCGTTTCCTGGCCCAGGGCACACTCTATCCGGATGTCATCGAGTCGGTGCCCATCGCCGGAAATCCCGCCGCGCTCATCAAGAGCCACCACAACGTCGGCGGCCTGCCCAAGAACATGAAGTTCCAACTCGTCGAACCCTTGAAGTGCCTGTTTAAAGACGAGGTGCGCCAGCTGGGTCTGGAGTTGGGATTGCCGAAGGAAATCGTTTTTCGCCAGCCGTTCCCCGGGCCGGGACTGGCGGTGCGGTGTCTGGGCGAAGTCACCCCGGAGAAGCTGCAGGTGCTGCGGCGCGCCGATGCCATCGTGGTGGAGGAAATGAAACTGGCCGGCCTGTACTACAAAACCTGGCAGACCTTCGCGGTGCTGCTGCCCGTGCGCAGTGTGGGTGTGCAGGGCGACGAGCGCACCTACGACTGGACGCTGGCCATCCGCGCGGTGGAATCGCAGGATGGCATGACGGCCGACTGGGTGCGCCTGCCATACGAATTGCTGGAAAAGATTTCGCTGCGCATCACCAATGAGGTCCGTGGCCTCAACCGCGTGGTGCTCGACCTCACCAGCAAGCCCCCGGGCACCATCGAATGGGAGTAAAGGCGCGCCCTTTTGTTGTAGAAGTCCCCTTTTTTCTCCGATTAGCACGGGGCGACAGCTGATTCTCACAACGCCGCCCTTGCGGTTACTCATCCCGTTTCGTCGTCTGCAGGCCACAACCTCACACATTTGACACGCGTGAGGCTCGGGCCTATGTTCCACCAACTCCCCGGGTTGAGGCTTCCGACACAGGCAAGAGGGATTGTTTTAATTGATGGCTACACTTGTGCCGAAATCGGCCGAACTAGGAGATGCACCCATGAAGACCCTTCGAGTTACCCTGTTGGCCCTAGTCATACTGGCGGGGACAGTGATGTTCTGGTCGCACCGCGGTGGCGAGCAAGCCCTCGTCGTCGAAAGTTTCCTCACCGCCCGGCAGCGCGCGGCTTTGGTTGCCGGCGACGCGTACTCAAGCGGCCAGGTTCAAGAACGCCAACGCCATGCAGCGCGTAGGTTCCGCTCGCCATCCTCCGGCTTGGTGCCGAACACCAGGCCAATGCCATATGCACCGGGAAAATCTGAAGCAACAGCCCAAGCCTTGACCATCATCGACAAGGGCACCGAACCAGAGTCAGCCCCATTGCCCGCCGACCATGTCTTGATTCATGGCGAGCCGGCGCACCCAAACCGGCTCTTGGCGCGCATGGCGCAGGGAATGGATGCCGCCTCATTTGAAGCGGGTCTGACCGAACAGGGGCTGCGGCTTATCAACGACCCCACGGCCAACAACGGCTTGGCGCTCATTCAAACCCCCTTGGCGCTGGCGGACGCCGGCACTGCCCTCCAACAATGGATGAAGGCGCTTGAGGCCACCGGCCTTGTCGCCTATGCGGAACCTGATTTCATCCTCACCACGGCAGCCACCCCCACCGACAGCGCCTTCGCCAACGGCTGGATGTGGGGCCTTCGCAACACCGGCACGCTGGCGGGCAGCAAGGCCGGTGTGGACATCGACGCCGCGCGCGCATGGGATCTTACCACCGGCTCGGCCAACGTGGTGGTGGCGGTGATTGACTCGGGCGTCCGCCATTCCCATCAGGCTCTGGCGGCCAACATGTGGCGCAATCCCTCCGAAACCGCCGGCAACGGACTCGACGACGATGGCGACGGGTTTGTGGACAATGTCTTCGGCATGGACGCCGCCAACAACGATGGCGACCCCATGGATGATCACGGGCACGGCACCCACGTCGCGGGAACCATCGGCGCGCAGGCCAATGATGAGTCGATGACGGTGGGTGTCGCATGGCAGGTGCGCATCATGGCCTGCAAGTTTCTGGGCAAGGAGGGCTACGGCTACACCAGCGATGAAATCCGCTGCATTGACTTTGCCGTGAGCAAGGGTGCGAAAGTGATCAACTGCAGCTACGGCTCCCGCTCCTTCAGTCAGGCGCAGCATGATGCCTTCAAGCGCGCCCGCGACCGGGGCGTGCTGGTGGTGGCGGCTGCCGGCAATGACGGACTCAACACCGATGTGCGTCCGCATTACCCGTCGTGCCTCAATCTGGAAAACGTGATCAGCGTGGCGGCCGTCGACGCCTCGGGCGCCCAGCCTTCGTGGTCCAATTACGGACCCCGGTCGGTGGATCTGGGCGCACCGGGAGTTTCCATTCTCTCCTCGCTGGGCAGCGGCGATGGCGCCTACGCGTGGTGGAGCGGCACCAGCATGGCAGCGCCTCATGTCACGGGCGCCGCGGCGTTGGTGCTGGCGCACCGGCCCACCGCGACATTGGCCCAACTGCGCGGCTACCTCATCAACACCGCCCGGCCGATGCAGAGCCTGGCGCAGCGCACCGTCTCCGGCGGCATGCTCAACGCCTATAATGCGCTCTTGGGTAGTGGCGATGGCATTCTTGAACTGACCGCCAGCACCAGCAGCAATCCGCTTCGTGCCGGCAAAGTGGTGACACTGCGTGTGGTTGTCACCGACGTGCTGCCCGTCGCCAATGCCACGGTCACCGCGCAGGTTTCCGGCGTGGGTGCGCTCACGCTGCTCGATGGCGGGGCCGCGCCCGATGAAAGAGCCGGCGACGCCGTGTACACGGCACGCTTCGCCGCACCCACCGACCGCGCTCAGTCCACCGTGACCATCCAGATCAGCGCGGCCGCAGAGGGCAAACAGGCTGCGTCGCTCACGCTGGAGCTGGCCCTGCTGCATCCGCCCGTCAATGACAACCTCAAGGGGCGCGCCTTGCTGACCGGAACTTCTGGCGTGTTGGGCGAACACAACAACTTTGGCGCCTCAGCCGAGGCGGGAGAGCCGATGCACTACAGATACCGCGCCAGCCGTTCGATTTGGTTTGAGTGGACGGCGCCCGCTGCCGGCACCGCCACCTTCGACACCAAGGGCAGCAGCTTCGACACGGTGATGGCCGCCTACACCGGCAATGCCTACGGAAAACTGCGCAAGGTGGCCAGCGACGACGACAACGGCGGCAACTTGACCAGCAAGATCACCTTCAAGACCGTGGCGGGCCAATCGTACGTCATCGCGGTGGACAGCTACGCCGGCTGGTACGAAGGCAATGTGCGGGGTAATTACTCGTTTGCCGCCCCCGCTGCAACACAGTCTGCCACCGCGCGCCGCCGCTAGCATGCGTGAGGGCAGAGCCTGCGCAGCGCGCCAATCACTTGCTGGGGTGTGATGCGATGGAGACCGCGGAGCACCTGCATTCGCGAGGAGAGCGGCCGCCAGGTATCGAAATGGGTGGCCCCCCACAAAACCACAAGGGGCACGCTCATCGCCGCCGCAAGGTGGGTCACGCCAGAATCATGGCCAATGAGCGCTTCGCACAAGCTCAGCTCGCGCGCCAGTTCGGGAAGCGGCAACGAGTCGGCCACGGTATGCCTCGCAGCGGGCAGTGAGGCGCGCAGCACACGGGTGCGTTCCCGGTCGGCCTCACCGCAAATCAGGTGTACGTGCCAACGGGTCGTCCGCATCAACTCGGCCAGCAAAGATTGCCATTGCTCAAGGGGCCAGTTCTTGGCCGCGCTTCCGCTGCCCGGATGAACCGCCAGCCAGTGGCGGCGCGGCTCTCCCCCGCCCAACGGGAGTCGCAACGGGGAAAGCGGCCCAGCGATTCCCAATGGCCGCAATGCCTCGAATATCTGGAGGCTGGCATGCAGACCGGGCTGGGATTGCACCCGCCACGGGCCGGGGATGAATCGCACCAAGCCGCAGCGAGCCAAGTTTCGCTCCAGCACACGGCGGGGATCTCGCAGGAATGAAACTACGATCGATGATTCGCCAAACCAGCGGGCCCAATCGTCGTCAAGCTCGGCGCCCTCGGCGAAAAACGACGCCATGGGCCGCGCATCCAGCGAGCGCGAGCCATCGGCCAGCCCTGCGGCCACCGCCAGCGGCCCCAATGCCGGCGGAGCCAGAACCTCCAATCTCGCGGTGGGAAACCGCTCCCGCAATGCCATGAGCACCGGCAGGGTGAGGACGAAATCACCCAGCGCCCCGCCACGCATCACCAACACTTGATCGGCCACCCCGCCGATTTAGCAACATCACCGGGCGGCACAATCAAATTGCAGTCGGCACTGGA
Organism: Verrucomicrobiales bacterium; assembly: GCA_005809105.1. GTDB lineage: Bacteria > Verrucomicrobiota > Verrucomicrobiia > Limisphaerales > UBA1100 > SYLI01. The sequence continues at coordinate 25,991 of SYLI01000015.1, forward strand.
CAGAGCACCCGCTACAAGTAAGGTATTCCCACAACCCTCAATTCGAACAAACCATGACACGACCTATCCTGACTATCCTGACAACCGCCTCCGCGTGGGTTCTGGCCATCAGCATGACTGGGAACCTGTATGCCCCGGACAAATCCGAGAAGGACGGGCTTCAGCAGAAAATCGCCGTCCTGAAGAAGGAGGCGGAAGCACTCGCCCGCAAAGGGCACCGCGACGCGGCCGAAGAGGTGCTGCGCAAAGCCAAGGCGCTTACACCCGAAGGCAAATGCGACAAATGCCGCCCTGACGGCAAGGGTGACAAAGGCACACCTGAAGGCAAAGGCGACAAGGGCCGCCCTGACGGCAAGGGTGACAAAGGCACACCCGAAGGCAAAGGCGACAAGGGCCGCCCTGACGGCAAGGGTGACAAAGGCACACCCGAAGGCAAAGGCGACAAGGGCCGCCCTGACGGCAAGGGTGACAAAGGCACACCCGAAGGCAAAGGCGACAAGGGCCGCCCTGAC
>SYLI01000016.1 GCA_005809105.1 Verrucomicrobiales bacterium
CCACCACCGGGGAAGCCCCCGCCCATCATTCCACCACCGGGCATGCCTCCCATGCCCCCCATCCCGTTCATGCCCCCGCCCATCATACCGCCACCGGGCATGCCGCCACCCATCATTCCGCCACCGTTCATGCCTCCGCCATTCATTCCGCCACCGTTCATGCCGTTGCCACCACCGGTAATCCCACCGGGCGAGGGCGGTGGTGTGGTCAGTCCCTGGCTGAACAAGTTGGGATTCACATAGAGGATGCGGGTAAAAAGCGGCGCGCCAGTTTTGGGGTCAATATTGTTCTTGGATCGTTCAGTGAAGATGATGCCACCCAAATCAGGCTCCAAGTTGTACTGGATGCCGTTGGGGTGATCAAAGGCCACTGCCACGCGGTCGAGCAATTCCAAGGCGCTGATATTGTTGATAGGCGTGGTGAATCCCACCAGACGAACACTTCGCGGATCAAACGCACCCGTGCTGCCGCCCGCCGGCGCCCCACCAACGGCACCTCCAGGCATCCCGGGCAATCCAGGGATTCCTCCAGGAACTCCGGGAAGCCCACCGCCTCCAACCGGCAGTCCATCCACACCCACGGCCGGCTGGCCGGCGCCACCAATGGCAGGCGGTGCAGCAGCTCCGCCGCCAGCATTGCCGCCACCTGCGGCCGGCGCAGAGGCGGCACCCACACCGCCGGCGACCAGGAATTGATTGATACTCACGTTCATCTCGCCGCCGGCCGACCGGATGAGCTTTTGGATGTAGTCAACCGCCACATCCATGCCGACTCCATCCAGCTGCCTCTGGTCGTTGACCGACGGCAGAATGATGTCGGAGAGCTTCTTTCGCATGTCCTGACGCGTCAACTTGACGCGCTGCCCATATTGCCTCCCCGAGGGATCAGGCACTCCATTGTAATAGGGCCTGGCAAGCAGACCGCGTGATTGGAGCAGGCGCAGGAGCTCATCAGGTGTGGGCTGCTTTGCCGGAACGGCTGCCGACGCAACGCACGCAAGGCCTGCGATGCTGGCGAGGAAAAGGATCCGTTTCATCTTGTCCAAGAATAGCACTCGCCGTACCAAAGCGAAAGTCGAATCTTGAATGCCACCAATTCCTCGAATGGCCCCATCACAAGGAGGTCGAATCAGCAATTTCTTGTGGGAATGTTTCAGAAACTTGCCACTTGGCTGGCAGGTGCCAGCTGTGCCGCCCTGTCCTTGGCGGGAGTGTCACTTCATGCGGGTGTCGAGTTTGACCGGGAAGTTCGGCCTATTTTTTCAGAGCACTGCATCCTCTGCCACAGTGGCGACAAGCCCACCTCCGGTTGGCTACAACTGGATTTCCCATGCCAAGCCAGCGGGGTGAAGCCGCCAGCACGTTGGCCACCTCCGACTTGGAAACCGCCCATCGGGTGGCCGGATAGCTCCCTTACGCTCAGGTGTCACTTCTTCTTGTCCTTGCGGGCTATGGCGATGGTGAGCGCTTTTTTGGGGCCTGGTCGCAGAGTCCAGTCCAAGCTCTCCCTCATACTTGGCCAATGCCTCGGCAGCGGCGTGGCCGTGAGCTGGGCAATTCCAACAGCGATGGCTAGGCGCTTGTCTTCCGGTTGACGGACGTGGGCGGGCCGTGATGCGCGATTGGCTTGCCTAAGCCGCATCCCGGCCCGTTAATGCCCCCGTGCTGGTGTTCCTCAATGGCCGGTTTGTCGCCGAGTCGGAGGCCCGCATCTCCATCCTCGACCGCAGCTACCTCTACGGGGACGGCCTCTTTGACACCGTGCGCATCACCGACGGCCGGCCTTTCCTTTGGGACCGGCACCTCAACCGGCTGATGCACGGCGCGGGGCTGATGCTGCTGCAAATGCCCTACGGCAAGGGCGACCTCACCGTCTTTGCCATCCAGCTCATCGAGGAGAACGACCTCACCAATGGCGTACTGCGCATCCATGTCTCGCGCGCAGGCGGCCCGCGCGGATACTCGCCGCGCCGCTCCAAAGAGATCACCACGCTGATGAGCCTGCATCCGGCTCCCGAACCGGACCGCGACACGGGACTCAAGCTGGTGATGTCCACGCAGCATGTGGCGCAGGGCAGCGCGCTTTGCGCCATCAAGTCCAGCAGCCGCATCGCCCATGTGCTGGCGGCGGCCGAGGCGGAGATCAGCGACGCTGACGATGCCCTTCTCACGAACATGGCCGGCCAGTTGGTGTCCGCAACTTCGGGCAATCTGTTTTGGGTGGAGGACGACCTCGTCTGCACGACGCCGCTCGAGTCCGGCTGCCTGCCCGGCATCACGCGTGGGTTCGTGCTGGAGCTCTGCCCGGGACTGGACCTATGCACCGCTGAGAAATCCATCACCATGGCGCGGCTCTCCCAGTGTGGCGGAGTGTTCCTCACCAACAGCGTCCACGGACTGCGCCCGGTGAGTGCGCTGGGCAGCATCCGCCTGCCGCCCTCGCCCGTGGTGGCCCGGCTGCAGGATGCGTACCGCAAGGCATCCCACCGGCGCGAGTGGGCGGTGGAAACCCGTTCATGAACGAAGCCTCCCCCGCCCTCCAGCACCTTCGAGGGGTGTTTGACACCCCGACTCTTGCTCACCTGGACGCCCAATGCCGGCCTGAGCGAATGCCCCTGGTGCCTCTGCGCACGGCGCTGGACGACGCGCTGGCCGCCTCCGGCGTCACCGATGCCGCCGCAGTGAAGGTGCGTTGCGCGGCGTTGTGGTGGCATGATCACCTCGAGGAGTCGCATGCCCTCTCGCAGGAATTGGAAGGCGACGACGGGAGTTTTCTGCACGGGCTGATGCATCGGCGCGAGCCGGACTATTCCAACGCCAAGTACTGGTTTCACCGCGTCGGGACGCACCCGGCCTATCCTGAAATCGCGCGGCGCGCCGGCCCGTTGCTGCAGGCTTCCCCGGCGCTGCGGGAGGCATTGCTCGATGGCACCCGGTGGGATCCCATTGCCATGATTGACGCCGTGGCGGAAGCCGTGGCGGGACCACGCACAGCCGACGCCTATCGGCGCCTGCAGCAGGTGCAGCGTGTGGAATTAGACGCCCTGCTCGTGCGCTTCTGCGCCTAGCGGCGGGCGGCCTTGAGCAGTGCGTCCACCATGCCCGCCAGATTGTGCGGGCTTGCCTCGGCGTCAGGCTTGAGATCAAGCCGCGCCAGCGCCCCCGTGGTTTCGGGCCCGATGCTGAGAATGCGCCAGCCACGCGCATGGGTTTCCGCGGGAAGATCAAACCGCGCGTGAAACCCTTCCACGGTCGAGGCGCTGGTGAAGGTGATCCAATCGGCGCCCTCCTCGCGCAGGCGCGCCACGGCCCCGTTGCGATCCTCGGTTTCGGCAACGGTTTTGTAGACGGGAATGTCGTCCACGATGGCACCCAGTTCCTGCAACACTTTAGGCAGGTCGGGGCTTGAGACCTGCGCACGCAGCAGGCACACGTTGAGATTCTCCAGCCCGCCGTGCTTTTCAAACGCCGCTGCGAGCGCGGTACTAGTGAAGGTTTCGGGCTGCAGGTCCACCGCAAGGTGCAGTGCGCGCAGGCGCGCTGCCGTGGCCGGCCCCACGGCGGCGATGCGGCAGCCACCAATGCTGCGGATGTCGTCGTAGGCCTTGAAGAACCAGTGGGCAAAGCGGTCCACGCCATTGGGACTGGTAAACACAAGCCAGTTGTACGACCGGATGCCGAGGATGGCGTCCTGCAATGCGGCAAAATCATCGGGGTCGGTGATGCGGATGGTGGGAATTTCCAGCACGGAGGCGCCCTGCTCGCGAAGCAGTGAACTCAGTTGGCTGGCCTGCGTGCGCGTGCGGGTGACCACCACACGCTGGCCAAAGAGCGGCCGGCGCTCAAACCAGTTCAGGCGCGCCCGGCGGCTCACCACGTCGCCAATGACCGTGACGGCGGGCGCGGTGAAGCGGGCCTCCTCCACCTTTTTGGCGATGTCGGCCACGGTGCCGCAGAGGTGCTGCTGCCGGCCGGTGGTGCCCCATCGCACCAAGGCCACGGGCGTCTGGGCGGCCAGCCCATGCGCCGCCAGCTTTTCCATGATGGAGCCCATGCGCTCCACCCCCATCAGGATGACCTTGGTGCCCGGCTCGGCGGCCACCTGCGCCCAGTTGATGCTGGAATCCTCCTTGCCGGGCTGTTCATGCCCCGTGAGCACGGTGAAGCTCGAGCAGCATTCGCGGTGGGTGATGGGGATGCCCGCGTAGGCCGGCGCGGCGACCACAGAGGTTACTCCCGGCACAATCTCGAAGGGAATGCCAGCATCGGCCAGTGCCTCGGCCTCCTCCGCGCCGCGGCCAAAAACGAAGGGATCGCCGCCCTTGAGCCGCACGACGTTTTTGCCAGCGCGCGCCCTCTCCACCAGCAGCAGGTTGAGCTCGTCCTGCGGGATGGCGTGGTTGTTGGATCGCTTGCCGGCGTAGATTACCTCGGCCTGCGGCGGTGCCATGCCCAGCAGTTCGGTGGAAACGAGCGCGTCATACACGAGCACGTCGGCACGCTGGATCAATTCGGCGCCACGCAGCGTCAGCAGGCCCACATCACCAGGGCCTGCGCCGACAAGATAGACCGTGCCGGGTTTGGACATGCATGGCGATGGTATCGAACCTCTCGCAAGCCGGCAATCCGAAGCAGTTTGGATTGCCAGCAGGCGATCTGATTTTTACGCTCCTCGCCATAGCATGTTGATCTTCTATTCCTACGAGGGGAAGGAGCGCGTTGTGGAACTGAACCGCAATGTCGTCGTCATCGGACGGCCTAGCTCGTCGCTGGGGCTTCCCGATCTGGACCTCTCCCCGGACAAGAACGTATCAAGGCGGCACGCGCGGCTGTGGCGCGATGGCGATGCATACTGGATTGAGGACTTGAACAGCCAGCTGGGCCTTCTGGTCAACGGCATCCGGATTCAAGGCAAGCGGGCGGTCAAGTTTGGCGACCGGATTGTCGCCGGCAAAACAGAGCTGCGGTTGATGCCCTCAAACACACAGGAACTGGAAGCCAAGCCTCAGTAATCCCCCCCATAAAAAAACCGGCCGGAGTTAAACTCCGGCCGGCATTAAAGGTTGGCGGCTCCCTACTCTCGCACAAGCTATACAGGTGCTACCATCGGCAAGCCAGTGTTTGACGGCCGAGTTCGGGATGGGATCGGGTCGGACCACTGGCCAAGGCCACCATAAATTTCAAACATCTGCGCCTCTCGCGCGGATCGTTCGCTGAAAACCAGGCATAGCTTGGGGGCGAGTCAATTCGCCGAGCCAAATCTGTAGTGTGTATGTAATAAGCTGCACAACCCATTAGTATCAGTCCGCTGAAAGCCTTAACGGCTCTTACACGCCTGACCTATCAACCAAGTGGTCTACTTGGGGGTGTGGGGCCTTGCGGCCCGGGAAGTCTTATCTTGGGAGGAGCTTGGCGCTTAGATGCTTTCAGCGCTTATCTCTTCCGCACATGGCTACGCAGCGCTGCTCCTGCTGGAACAACTGCCACACCAGAGGTGCGTCATTTCCGGTCCTCTCGTACTAGGAAATGAACCCCTCAAACTTCCAACGCCCACAGTGGATCAGGACCGAACTGTCTCACGCCGGTCTGAACCCAGCTCGCG
>SYLI01000017.1 GCA_005809105.1 Verrucomicrobiales bacterium
ATCTTCGGCAAAGGCTCGAAAAACGCCGCCGACCAGATGTGGGTTGCCCGTTATCTGCTGATGCGCCTCTGCGAACAATACGGCGTGGACGTGAACTGGCATTGCAAGCCGCTGGGCAAGGACGTGGACTGGAACGGTTCGGGCATGCACACGAACTTCTCCACGACGCATCTGCGCGAAGTGGGCGGCAAGGAATACTTCGAGGCGCTCATGGCGGCGTTTGACAAATACAAGGGTGAGCACATCGCCGTCTATGGCCCGGACAATCATTTGCGCCTGACCGGCCTGCACGAGACGCAGGCCATCGACAAGTTCAACTATGGCGTGGGTAATCGCGGCGCTTCTGTCCGTCTGCCGCAGACCTTCATCCCCGACGGCTACCGCGGCTATCTGGAAGACCGCCGTCCGAATTCGCAGGGCGATCCCTACCGGATTGCGGGGCGCATTCTGCAGACCATCGCCACCGTGCCCACCAAGAAGGGGAAAAAGTAGCCTCCATTTAAACTCCATCATCAAGGCGCAGGATTCTCCCTGCGCCTTTTCTTTTTTGGCAGGAATTGCATTGCGAATTCCCGCGCTGCTGATGAGCATCCCTGCCGCAAGCCCAGATTTCTCACTCCGGAGCAGGGCATCGGGTTTGCACCGCAAGTAAAAGCCTCAACACCTGACCCCTTCATGAGCACGCCAAAGCAGGTACTGGAAATGGCCCGGAAGCACGGTGCCAGGCTGGTGGACATCAAGTTTGTGGACACCTTCGGCACGTGGCAGCACTTTAGCATGCCCATTGCGGAATTGACGGCCGAGGTGTTTAAGGAGGGCATCGGTTTTGATGGCTCGTCCATTCGGGGATGGAAATCCATTGAGTCGAGCGACATGCTCGCCATGCCCGATCCTGGGACGGCGTTCATGGATCCCTTCTGCAGCGCGCCGACCCTTTCGCTGACGTGCACCATCGCCGAGACCGGCACGCTTGAGCCCTATCCCCGGGATCCTCGCGGCATCGCGCAGCGCGCCGAGGCCTATCTGCACAAGACCGGCATTGCTGACACAGCCGTGTTTGGTCCTGAGGCGGAGTTCTTCATCTTTGACAATGTGCGCTACGACAGCAAAGCCAACGGCTCCTTTTATGAAGTGGACAGCGGCGAGGCCGTCTGGAACACGGGCGCCGAGGAGATGCCCAATCTCGGCTACAAGATCCGCCACAAGGAAGGCTATTTTCCTGTCGCCCCAACCGATTCGCAGCAGGACCTCCGCAGCGAGATGGTGCTGGTGATGGAAGAGCTGGGCATCAAGGTCGAGCGTCAGCACCACGAGGTGGCCACCGCGGGCCAGGCGGAAATTGACTTTCGCTTCGACAGCCTCGTGAAGACGGCCGACACCATGATGCTCTACAAGTACATCATCAGGAATGTCGCCCGCAAGCACGGCAAGACCGTGACGTTCATGCCCAAGCCGCTCTACGGCGACAATGGAAGCGGCATGCACACCCACCAGTCGCTGTGGAAAGGCGGCAAGCCGCTCTTTGCCGGCAAGGAATACGCCGGGCTCTCACAAATGTCCCTGCACTACATTGGCGGCATTCTTAAACACGCCAAGGCCCTGTGCGCCCTTTGCAACCCCACCACCAACTCCTACAAGCGCCTTGTTCCGGGATACGAGGCCCCGGTGAATCTTGCGTACTCCGCGAGAAACCGCTCGGCCGCCATTCGCATCCCGACCTACAGCGACAACCCCAAGGCGCGGCGCATCGAATACCGTCCGCCCGATCCCGTCGCCAATCCCTATCTTTGCTTCGCGGCACTGCTCATGGCCGGATTGGACGGGATCATCCACAAGATTTCACCGGGCAAGCCCATCGACAAGAACATGTACGAGCTCTCTGCCGAGGAGCACGCCAAGATCCCGCAGGTTTGCGGCAGCCTGGCCGAGGCGCTGGATCATCTGGAAGCCGACCACCAGTTCCTGCTTCAGGGTGGCGTGTTCACCGCCGACTTTCTTGAAATGTGGATCGGCCACAAGCGCAGGGAGCACGACGCGCTCCGGCTGCGCCCGCATCCCTACGAGTTTTTCCTCTACTACGACGCTTGAGGCGCCCGGCAAGGGAGCGCCAGGCTCGACTTTAGCGTGCCCGCCCGCTATCACCTCGCGCGATGAAGCAGACCTTGGTCGCGCTCGACGTGGAAGGCGTGCTGGTGCCTGAAATCTGGATCGCGCTCTCAGAGAAAACCGGAATCGCCGCCCTGCGGCGCACCACTCGCGACGAGCCCGACTACGACAAGCTCATGCGCGGGCGCCTCGCCATTCTTGACGCGCACGGCATCAAGCTCTCCCAAATCCAATCGGTCATCGAGACCATCGTGCCGCTGGAGGGCGCGCCTGGGTTTCTCGCCAGCCTGCGCCAGCGCCTGCCGGTCATCCTGCTCTCCGACACGTTTGTGCAATTCGCCGCCCCGCTCATGCGCCAGCTCGGCTTGCCTGTGCTTTTCTGCAATCACCTGCTGGTGGAGGGCGACCGCATCACCGGCTACCAATTGCGCCAGCCCGACCAGAAACGCCAGTCGGTGCGCGCCCTGCGCCAGCTTGAGTATCAGGTGATTGCCGCGGGCGATTCCTACAACGACACCACGATGCTTTCCGAGGCGGATCACGGAATCTTCTTCCGCGCGCCCTCCGCCGTGCGCGCGCAGTTTCCGCAATTCCCCTGCGCGGAGGATCACGAGCAACTACTGCGCCTCATCGAGGAGCGGCTCTAAAAGGACTCAGTCTTCCGGGCGCGACTCGCGCGTCATGAGGTCGCGCACGGCCTGCGCCGGATTTTTGCCGGCATACAGGATGGCGTGGACTTCGTCGATGATGGGCGCGGCGATGCCCATGCGCTGGGCCAGGTGGTGCGCCGAACGGGCCGTGGGATGCCCCTCGGCCGTGGCGCGCGCCAGCGCGTCAGCCAGGGGCTCGCCTTTGGCGAGGCGTTCGCCCAGCGTTCGATTGCGGCTTTTTTCTGAGAAGCACGTCACCATGAGATCGCCCAGGCCGCTGAGCCCGTTAAACGTCTCCACTCGCGCCCCGCAAGCCACGCCCAGCCTCCTCATCTCTGCCAGCCCGCGGGTGATGAGGGCCGCCTTGGCGTTGTCGCCCAAATGCAAGCCGTCGCAAACGCCCGCGGCGATGGCCATCACATTCTTAAGCGCGCCGCCCAGCTCCACCCCGCGCAGGTCGGTGGTGGTGTAGACCCGCAGCGTGGGCCTGTGAAAGAGATCCTGCACCACGCGCGCCGCCGTCTCATCCTCGCTGGCGGCGACGAGCGCGGTGGGAATGCCTTGGGCCACCTCAAGCGCCAGCGAAGGCCCCGACAAGGCCACGGGGGTGGCGCGGGGTGTCGTCTGCCGCAGCACCTGGCTCATCGTGAGCAATGTGGAATGCTCAATGCCCTTGCAAACCGAAAGCGCGATGCCCGCAAAGGAGCCCGTTTGCTGCGCGACGGCTCGAAAGGCCTCCGAGGGCACCGCCAGCAACGCCAGATCGCTGCCTTCGAGTGCGCGGCCAAGGTCGGTCTCCAGCCGCCAGTCGGAGGGAAGCTCCACCCCGGGCAGGAGCGACTCATTGCGGTGCGAGCGCGCCAGATCAGCCAGTCGCGCCGCGTGCCCCCAGAGCGTCACAGCGTGATGGCGCTCGTGCAGGACCTTGGCCAGCGCCGTGCCCCATGCGCCGGCACCCAGCACAGAGATTTTCACAGACGATTTAGGAGGCAAAGGCTGCGACGGGGGCAAGCGCAATCTCCCCATCACATCCTGCATGCCGCGAGCAGGCACTCATGCACGAGCAGGTCGGTCTCGGGCGTCACAGCCAAAGGGCGCCTGGTGCGGATGGCGTCGGCAAGGTCGGCCAGCTCCGGCGCATATCGTTGGTACTTGGGCAGGGGCACGACATAGGGCTTTGCGGGATAGGGCCCGGCGGGCTCTGCCAGGTCCAGCTGCAGTTGGGGCGGTTCCAGAGGCTGCATGCGCGCTGTGCCGCGCGTGCCCACCACTTCGATGAATCGGTGCGCCTGCGCGTTGGGATGAAGCAGGTTGACGCCGAGGGTGACGAGGGTTTTCGGGTACTCGAAGAGGCAATGGGTATTGTCGGCGAGCGTGTCGTCCATGCGCCCGTGATGGTGGAGGACTGGTGTGATGGCACGTGGTCGGCCGAGCATCCGCACGATGACGTCAATGAGGTGGCAACCCAGCTCGAACATACCGCCGCCGCGGAATTCCGCGAGGGCCGCCCGCGACGCCGGCGCGGTGATGTGCGAGTCAATGGCGCAGCGCACGGAAGTAATTTCACCCAGCCAACCCTCCTTCACGGCTTCCAGGAGTTTTGAAAAGCCCGGATGGTAGCGCCACATGTAGCCCATTTGCATCCGGCACCGGTGCTTTTGCGCCAGCTCCAGCAATTGCTTAAACTCCGGCAACGAGGCCGTGGGTGCCTTCTCCAAGTGCACGTCCTTGCCGGCCAGGAGCGCGGCCTTGGCATGTCGGAAATGATCGCGCACGCCGGACTCCACCGCCACCACCTGCGAGCCTTCGATGAGCGGAGCAATGTCCATGAGCTGCACCCCCTGCTTGTCCAGTCGCTGGCGGGTGGCGGCGTCCTCCTCGCACACGCCCACCAGCTTCCAGTCCGGAGATTCCTGCACGACGGCCAGTTTTCCCGCCGCATGCGAGTGCGTGGTGCCTAGGAATCCAATGCGAAGGGGCACTCGTGGGGCAGGCACCGGCGCGGCGCCGGCAGAGGCGAGCGCCGGTGCGGCAAGGGCTTTGCCTAAAAAGATGCGGCGATTCATGATGGAAGGCATGAAACAAAGCAGAGCACGAGTGCGCACTGCGGTTCAAGCTTTCAACTTGCAAGGCGGCCTCCTATACCTCCGTCGTGAGTGGAGCCCTCAGAGTTGCGGTGGTGGGCACGGGTGCGCTGGGCCAGCACCACGCTCGCATCTATCGGGAGATGGCGGCGGTGGGACTGGTGGATTTTGTGGGCTTGTACGACCTCGACGCCGACACGGCGCGCAAGCACTCGCAAAAACTCGGGGTGCGTGCCTTTGAGTCTGTGGACCAAGCGGCGGCCGCCAGCGACGCGCTGAGCGTGGCCACGCCCACCCGCACGCATTTTGAACTGACGAAATCACTGCTGGAGAAGGGGCGACATGTGCTCGTGGAAAAGCCCATGACCGACAACGGCGCGCAAGCGGCCGTGTTGGTAGAGCTGGCGCAGCAGCGTGGTGCCGTGCTGCAGGTGGGGCACGTGGAGCGGTTCAATCCGGTTTATGAATTCCTAGAACGCGCCGCCCCGGAGCCGCGGTTCATCGAGGCCCACCGGCTCTCGCCCTTTCCGGCGCGCAGCACGGACATTGGCGTGGTGCTCGATCTCATGATCCACGATCTCGATGTCGTGCTGGCCTTCGTGAAGTCGCCCGTCACGGCCGTGGACGCCGTGGGCATCCCCGTGCTGAGCGCCAGCGAGGACATCGCCAATGCGCGGCTGCGCTTTGCCAATGGCTGCGTCGCCAATCTTACCGCCAGCCGGGTCAGTCCGGAGCGGCTGCGCAAGATCCGCGTGTTTAGCGGCGGCGAAACGCCCAGCTACATCAGCCTCGACTACCGTGCGCAGGAGGGATTTCTCTACCGCATCGCGCGCGAGGGAGAGTCGGAAAGTTCCGTCCTGCAGAAGCTGCTTCATGCGCGGGACCGCGCCATCGTCAGCGAGTTTGCCGGCCGCAAGATCGTACGTGAGCCGGTGCCGATTGAAAAAGACGAGCCCTTGAAGCTGGAGCTCATGCACTTTGTGCAGTGCGTGAGCCAGCGGCAGACACCCCGGGTGAGCGGGGCCTCGGCAAAACAGGCGCTGGATCTGGCCTTTGAGATCACGCGCCAGATTCAGGCCGCGTCATGAGCGGGATCCTCGCGCCCCAGTTCATGGTGATCGCCGGCGAGGCCAGCGGCGACATGCTGGCGGCGGAGCTGGTGGAAGCCCTTCGCACGCAGTTGCCGCAAGCCCGGTTCTTTGGCGCCGGTGGCGAAAGGATGGCGGGAACCGGCTTGGCGCTGTTGGAGGACATGACGCGCCACTCGGTGATTGGCCTGTGGGAGGCACTCAAACGATACCCGTTTTTTCGGCGGCTGATGAACCGGCTGGTGGACGCCGCCTGCGAGCGCCGGCCCGATGTCATCGTGTGCGTCGACTTTTCAGGCTTCAACCGGCGCCTGGCCCGCGCCATCCGCGAGCGATCGCGTCTCTCCTCATGGCGGCCTCGGATTGTGCAGTACGTCTCGCCTCAGGTTTGGGCGTCGCGCCCGGGACGCGCGCGTTCGATGGCGCGCGACTTTGACTTGGTGCTGTGCCTGCTGCCTTTCGAAAAGGCTTGGTATGCGCGGCACGCGCCAGAACTGCGCGTGGAGTTTGTGGGCCATCCTTTGGTGGATCGCCATGGAGGCGTGGCAACGGAGGAGGCCCAAGGTGCAGCCACCAAGACCCTGTTGCTTCTGCCGGGCAGCCGCGTGGCAGAGTTGTCGCGGCACCTGCCGCCGATGCTCGATGCCGCCGGACGCATTCTCGCGGCGCGGCCGGGCACGCCCGTTCGCCTCGTTTTGGCTGACGCATCCATGGTGGCGCCGGCACAGCTCGCGATTGCGCGGTTGCCTGGGCTTGGCGTTAGCATCGGCGGCCTCTCCCAGGAATTGCGCCAGGCGGCCGTTGCCATCGCCTCCACCGGCACGGTGACCTTGGAATGCGCGTACTTTGGCGTGCCCACCGTGGCGATCTACCGCACGTCCTGGCCCACGTACCTCATCGCGCGTTGTCTTATCCACGTGGATTATCTGGCCATGCCCAACCTGCTGGCGGACGAGGCGCTGTTCCCGGAATTGATCCAGGGAGCGGCGACGGGAGAGCGCATCGCGCAGGCCGCGCTCCATCTTTTCGACGACACGGCTCGCCGGCAGGCATTGAAGGCGCGACTGGCGGATGTGGTCGCCACGCTCGGGGGAACTGGCGCCAGCAGGCGCGCCGCGAAGGCCATTGCCGGCCTGCTGCGCTAAGGGGCGTTGCCATCGCGAAGGCTTTTCATTTGGTCTCATTACGCTATTGCTTGGGCGGATGAAGCGATTGCAGTTGCTTGGATGGGCACTTCTGCTGGCGGCGCTGCCCGCAGGCGCCCGCGCGGCAGATGATGAGCTTTTTGAGAAGAGGGTGCGCCCCTTGTTGGTGGAGCGTTGTTATGAATGCCACAGCCAGGCGGCCGGCAAAGCGAAAGGCGGCCTGCGCCTTGATACCAAGACAGACCTGCGCAAGGGCGGCGAGCGCGGACCGGCCATCGTGCCCGGAGCCCCCGAAAAGAGCCTCTTGGTCGCGGCCGTGCGCCACACCCATGCCACGCTGAAAATGCCGGCCAAGGGCCCGGCGCTTTCGGAACCGCAGCTTCAAGCCCTTGAAGAATGGATCCGACTTGGCGCGCCCGATCCGCGTGAAGCCGCGGGGCAAACCGGAGGGGCTGCACTTTCCGATCCAGCAAGGGTGCGCACCCACTGGGCGTTCCAACCCGTCGGGAATCCGGCTGTGCCGGCGGCCGGGGCTTGGGCGCAGACTTCCATTGACGCCTTTGTCTGGGACTCGCTCTCCCGCGCAAAGCTCGCCCCTTCAGCCATGGCCGACAAACGCACGCTCCTCCGGCGGGCGTACTTCGACCTTATCGGTCTGCCGCCCACGATGGAGGAGGTGGAGGCGTTTCTGCGCGATGCCCGTAAAGACGCATTCGCACGCGCGGTGGATGGGTTGCTCGCCTCGCCGCAGTACGGCGAGCGCTGGGCGCGCCATTGGCTGGACGTGGCTCGCTACGCGGACAACAAGGGCTATGTCGGGGTGAACGTGGAGCGGCGCTTTCCCTACTCGTACACCTACCGCGACTACGTCGTGCGCGCCTTCAACGAGGACATGGCCTTTGACCGGTTCATCGTCGAACAAATCGCCGCGGACCGCCTGCCCTTGGGAGAGGACAAGCGCGCGCTGGCCGGGCTGGGGTTTCTCACGCTGGGCCGTCGCTTCCTGGGCAATCCCCACGACATCATCGATGATCGCATTGATGTGGTGACTCGCGGGTTCATGGCACTCACCGTCACCTGCGCGCGCTGTCACGACCACAAGTATGATCCCGTGCCGAGTGCCGACTACTACTCGCTCTACGGCGTCTTTGCCAGCAGCCACGAGCCCGAGGAGAAGCCACTCTTGGGCGCGGGCTCCCTCCCGCCTGAGCACGACGCCTATCGGGCCGAGCACGCGAAACTCTCTGCGGAGCTGGAGCAGTTTAAGCAAAAAACCATTTCTGCTGGAATGGAGACGCTGCGCCGCAGGGCGGGGGATTACCTGCTGGCGGCCCACCAGGCCAATGAGCGGAGTCTTAAGGGAGAATCCATGGCGCAGTTCGTGGCGAAAAACAAACTCAACGGGCGTGCGCTGGAAGCATGGCGCCGCCGTCTGGAGCAATGGCAGCGCGACAAGAACCGGGTTTTCGCCGCTTGGTTCGAACTCTCCGGAATGCCCGCGCCCCAATTGAGGGCGAACGCCACCCGTGTCGCCCAGGCAGGATTCCCACTATTGGCTCAGCAATGGAAAGAAGTGCCTCCCGGTACGCCCGAAGAACTGGCGGCGGCGTACGGCCGACTTTTTAACGTCGTCGCCCAACAATGGGCCGAGCTTCGCGCCCGAATTCCGGAAGCCAAGGCATTGCCCGATGCTGACGCAGAGGCGGTGCGGCAGGTGCTTTATGGGCCGGACACTCCGGCGACGGTTCCCGCCGATTTGCCCCCCGACAATTCTGAGAGCCTGCTCTTTGGCGAACGGGAGAAAATCAAGCAGATCGAATCGCGTCGCGTGCGACTTGAAGCCAGCCACTCCGGCGTGCCGCCGCGTGCGATGGCGCTGGTGGACAAGCCCGCGCCGGAGGAGCCCGTGATTTTCCTGCGGGGCAACCCCGCCAATCGCGGCCCGCGCGTGCCACGGCAGTTTCCAAGTTGTCTCGATTCGAAGCGGCAACCCTTCACCCAGGGCAGCGGAAGGCTGGAGTTGGCACGCGCCATCGCCCATCGGGACAATCCACTCACGGCGCGAGTCATCGTCAACCGCGTCTGGCTGCACCATTTCGGCCATGGACTCGTTGCCACGCCCAGCGACTTTGGCCTTCGCGCCGATCCGCCTTCGCACCCGGAGCTGCTCGACCATCTGGCGACGCGCTTCATGGAGGAGGGCTGGTCGCTGAAGAAGCTCCATCGCCACATCCTTCTCTCCGCCACGTATCAGCAGCTGGGCAATCCCCGCGCGCAAGTCATGGCGGTGGATCCCGACAACCGGCTGCTGTGGAAAATGAATCGGCGCCGGCTTGACTACGAGGCCATGCGAGACAGCCTGCTCTTTGTTGCCGGCCGGCTGGACGCGACTCGCGGCGGCCAGCCCGTGGATCTGGCGGAGGACATCCGCGCCACGCGCCGGTCGCTCTACGGGTTCGTGGACCGCCAGAACCTGCCCGGTCTCTGGCGCACGTTTGACTTTGCCAATCCCGACACCCACGCGCCGGTGCGCTTTGCCAACACGGTGCCTCAACAGGCGCTCTATTTCATGAACAGCCCCTTTGTGCTGCTGCAGGCGCGTTCGCTTCAGGCGCGGCCGGAGATGGCCCGGGCAAACGACGCGCCCTCGCGTGTTCGGGCGCTCTATGCGATCATCCTCCAGCGCCTGCCAACGGGCGAGGAGGACGCCGAGGCGCTGGCGTTTTTGGGCGCGTCGGCCGCGGACGCCACGGCGGCGGGATGGGCGCAGTTTGCGCAGGCCCTGCTGATGTCCAACGAATTCCTGTACGTGGACTGACCCCGTTTTGGATTACCAGTCGCCCACGCTGCCGTCGGCGTAAAACACCTGCTGCGGCAGTTCCTGCTGGAAGGGATGACGTGCGATGGCAGCCTCGTTAAGTTCGATGCCCAGGCCCGGGCGTGACTGGGGACGCACGATGCGGCCCTGGCGTTCTACCGTGAACCCCTCGTCCACGATATCGGCGCGCCAGGGCACGTCGGCGTGGACCGTCTCGCAAATGATGTAGCCCGGCTGGGAGAATCCAAACTCCAGCGAGGCCGCCGTGCTTACCGGCCCCTGCGGGTTGTGCGGTGCCAGCGCAATGCGGTAGGCGTCGGCCAGTGCGGCGACGCGACGGCCCTCGGTGAAGCCGCCGCAATGGGTGAGGTCCAACTGGCAGACGTCGCAGGCCCGCTTCGCAAAGAGGTCGCGGAAGTCCGCCAGGCGCGTCACGCGCTCTCCGGTGGCCACCGGAGTGGTGATGGCGGCATTGATCATGGCCAGGCCATCCACGTGCTCGGGCCAGCAAGGCTCCTCGAAGAAATAGAGGCCGAAAGGCTCGAGCGCCTTGCCAAATTGAAGACCCATCGCGGGCGAGGGACGCGCGTGGCAATCCACCATGATGTCGATGTCAGGCCCAACGGCGTCGCGCATGGCGCTCACGCACGCCTCGGCCGCGCGCAGCGGTCTCTGCCCTTCCAGTGGCATCGTGGGGGGCACGGCCATGCTCTTGAAGGCGGTGAATCCGTCGGCCACGGCAGCGCGGGCCAGATCGGCAAAGCGCCGGGCCTCATCGGCGGGCGTGTTGTAAAAATCCTCCATGCGTCCGCCGCCCAGATGGCAGTACGTGCGAATGTAGTCGCGCACCGCCCCACCAAAAAGCTGGTGGCAGGGCTTGCCCGCAACCTTTCCGGCGATGTCCCAGAGGGCGATGTCGATGGCCGAAATGGCCGTGGCCCGCACGATGCCGTGCCCGTGCCAGAAGTGCTGGCGGTGCATCATCTGCCAGAGATGCTCGATGCGGGAGGGATCCTGTCCGACGACAAGGCTGGCCAGATCCTCGACCGAGCCCACCACGCCGCGCGTGTGCCATTCGAGCGTCGCCTCGCCCCAGCCCCACAGCCCCGGCTCGCTGGTGAGCACCTTCACGAACACCCAGTTGCGCATACGCGCGTGGCAGACGTGGGTTTGGATGGCCGTGATCTTCATGGGAGGTGCAGTCGCTGGATTTGATCGCTCACGGCATCGATCACGCGCTCAAGGCTGCCCGCGGCAACGACGGCGATGGATTCTTGATAGATGCCGCGGTCGTAGAGTTCGCGCGGGGGCAGATAGCTCGCACCCCAGTGGCTGGCGATGGTGGCGACCACGATGGGCACGCCCTGAAACTGCGCGCGCAGGCGGGTCTGCAGATGGCTGTAAAACTCGCCCTGCAGAATCACCCACACCGCGCCACCCATTCGGAGCACGGTGGCTTCCAGCGGAAACTCGTCGCCCGGCGGCAGTTGTTTCAAGCGATGAAACATGCGCCGCTTGCGCTCAGCCATCGCGCGAGCATCACGAGCGGCATCGGCCGCTCCAGCGCGGTGTGCCGTCTCTTCCTTCCCGGACCATTCCCCCAACTCCTTTTCGAGCTGCGCCAAGGTCGGCGTTCCGGGGCGCAGGGGCAGGGGAATCATCTCTGCATGACGCCTCCAGAGTTCGTGGCCATGCCGCTCCTGTGGGGTGATGGGAACATGATGCCAGGTGGCGATGGTGGCGCCGGAGACGACCGGGCCGGCATAGTCAAAACAAGTGCCCGGTTCGGGCAGCGATTCCAGCGTGGAGAGTGCAGCGTGGGCCAGCTGGCGGCCGTGGCGGTCTGCCACTGCGGGATCGGCGACAAATCCTTCGCGCGGGCCCAGCTCGCCCGATGCGCCCTGGAGAAAGAGGCACGGCGCACCGGTGGCGGCCTCCACCACTTCGCGCATCGCGCCGGGAAAATCGGGACTGATGAGCGTGTTGCCCCACGCCAGCGTGGTGGGGTGGCAGGCGTAGTTCACCAGTGTGGCCAGCGTGCCCTGTGATCCGCACACTTTGGCCACGAGCAGGGTGTCATCGGCCGGCTCCAGAGGATTAAAGCCGCAGGCAAAGATCCGGCGTTGCTCATCCCAGAAATCGCGGTGCGCGGCCAAGTTGCACCGCCCGGTGCCGTAAACCATCGTGGCCGGTTGCAGTGAGCGCTGCGTCTGTAGAAGCAGATCGCCCACGCGCTGGGCCAGAGTGTCCAGATAGGGCGCAATGAGGTCGCCCCCGGGCAGGCTGGCCCGCTCCAGTCCCATGAGGCCGGCGGCGTGGGTGTGCGAAAAGACGACGGCACATTGCTCGCGCGAAACGTTTGCGTGGCCGCAGGCCGAGTCGAGCAGTCGTCCTAGTTCCTCGCGGCCCAGCACGCAATGATCCAGCGCGATGAGGAACTGCCGGCCTGGCGCGGTTTCGTCCAGCGGGGCCAGAAGCGTGACGGTGGCGCGAAGGGGGCGGTGGATGCCCGTGGCGCGCTCGTGCGTGGCCGCGCCCCACATGCGGTGGTAGATGTTGGCAGGTGGGGTGATGTCGGCGTGCGCGAGGGCGAACCGGCATCGAGATTGTGGGGTGTCAACGCGCAGCATGCGATGAGGGGGTTGTGGTGGGCTCTTCGAGCACCGTGCCCGAGGGGTTGATTCGCCACCAGCAAAAAGCCGACAGCACGAACAGGACGGCGAAGCAAACCATGACGCCATTCCAGCCGACGGCGCGTTCGACGAGCGGCACGAGCACCGTGAACGCCAGCGCGCCGACATTGCCGACCATGTTCATGGTGGCAAAGAGCGGCGCAACCTGCCGGCCGCCCTTGTCCACCGTGATGGTGTAGCCGCAGGGGCCGGTGGCGCCGGCAAAGAGGCTGCCCGCGCTGATGAGCAGCACGGCCGGCGTGGTGCCCTCGACGAAGATCGCCAGAAGGGTGAAGGCCGCGCACACCAGCGAGGCACCGATGGCCACGCCGTTGCGAGAGTGCCACAGGCTGCCCGTGCGGCGGTAAATCCAGTCCATCACCGCGCCGCCCAATGCCGCGCCCGCAAAGATGCCCAGCGAGGGAAGCATGGAAAGGAAACCCGACTTGGGGATGTCCATTTTGTGGCGTTCCTGAAGGTAGGTGGCGAACCAACTGAAAAAGAACATCACCGCGCCGGCGCGACAGAATTGCTGCAGGCAGATCCATTGGGTGGCGCGGCTGGAGAGGAGCCGTCGCCACGGCGTGGGTTCGGCCACCGCCGCGGCGGTTTCGCCGGTGTCGTTGCGCCCGGACTGAATGTGCGCCAGTTCCGAGCGCGTGACGCGGTCGTGTTCCTCGGGTTGATTTCGAAACCAGTAGAGGAACCAGGGAGCAAACAGAAACCCCGGCAGGCTGAAGAGCAGAAACATGCCGCGCCAGCCGACGCGCTCGTCGACAATCAGGTATCCGGCAATCCATGCCCCCAGGGCGCCGCCCAGGGACATCGCGCTTCCCAGCGCGCCGTTGGGAAAGGCGCGCTCGCTCCGCGGAAACCATCGGGCGATGGTTTGGGTGGCGCTGGAAAAAATGCCCGCCTGCGAAAGTCCCATCCCGGCGCGCGCGGCGATGAGCCCGGCAAGCGTGTGCGCCATGCCAAACATCAATGTGGCCGCCGACCAACCCATGGCGAAGAGCGGCAGGGCGTAGCGCGTGCCCTTTCGATGGGCGATGAGGCCGGCAGGAATCTGCCCAAGAGCGTAGGGCAGAAAGAAGGCACCCATCAGGATGCCGGTCTCTTCCTTGGTGAGCCCCAGATCGCTGCGGATGGTGCTCTCGGCCACCGAGATGGTGTTGCGGCAGATGTAGGATACGGCTGCGGCGGCGCACAACGCCAAGGCAACCTGGTATCTCACCCAGCCGCGCCGGGGCGGCACGCCGCTTGGAGCGGAATCGGGCATGGCAGGGCGAGGACTTTCCGCCAGCAATCCCACCGGTGGCAATGCAATAGTGCTGGCGCATCCCGCTATTCCCTTGACCGGAACAAGCCCGCCCTGACAATGCCACGCCGCCACACCGCTGCCTTTTGAGCGCCGCATGAACCCGCCCAAAAACCATCGCACGCAGCGCCCGGAGATTCCTCGCAAGACGATCTACCGGCTCTCCATCTATCTGCGATGCCTGCAGCGCTTGGCGGCGAATGGCATTCACACCGTCTCCAGCGAGGCCATGGCGCTGGCGGCGGGCGTCAAGTCGCCCCAACTGCGCAAGGACCTGGCGTACTTCGGACAGTTTGGCACGCGCGGCCTGGGCTATGATGTGGACCAGCTCTCCAGCATGATCACCCAGTGGCTGGGCACGAGCAGCCTGCAGCCGGTGATTCTGGTGGGCGTGGGCAATCTGGGCACGGCGCTGCTTTCTTACCGCGGTTTCCAGAAGGAAGGATTTTCAGTGGTGGGTGCCTTCGACATCCGACCGGTGTCTCGACAAGCCCGACAGTCCGAACCTGTGGTGATGACCATGGGGCAGATCGAAGGGTTCGTGCGCGAGCGGGGTGTGCGCCTGGCCATCCTTTGCGTGCCCCCTGAAGCCGCGCAGGAGGTGGCCAACCGGCTGGTGGCGGTGGGCATTGTGGGCATCATGAACTTTGCGCCCACGGTGCTGCACGTGCCCGAGGAGGTCGTCGTCAATAACGTCAACCTGGCCATTGAGCTTGAGAACTTGAGCTTCTTTATCCAGCAATAGCCCCCCCTTTGCGATTGGCGCGTGGCTTGGCGTGTGGCAGGTTTTGTGGCGATGAGGCACCACGCCTTGAATTCGGAGCATCTGGGGCTGACGCGGCGCGAACTGCTCTGCCGGGCCGGGATGGGGCTGGGCGCGCTGGCGCTGGCACCGCTTATGGGAACGGCGGCCGCTGCGGGGAGTGGGCCGCTTTCGGAGCGCGCACCGCACTTCGCGCCGCGCGCGCGACGCGTCATCCATCTCTTCATGAATGGCGGGCCCTCGCACCTGGACACGTTTGACCCCAAGCCTGCGCTGGCGCGTTACGCGGGCAAACAAATTCCCGGCGGGAACCTCGCCACCGAACGCAAGACGGGCGTCGTGATGCCTTCGCCATACACTTTTTCCCAGCACGGGCAGAGCGGTCTGCCCGTCAGTGATATCTTCCCCCACACCGCACGCTGCATGGATGACATCTGCGTCATTCGCTCGATGAAGGCCGACGTGCCCAACCACGAGCCTTCGCTCATGCTGATGAACTGCGGCGAGGCGCGGCAGGTGCGGCCCAGTCTGGGTTCGTGGCTGACGTACGGACTGGGTACGGAGAACGAAAACCTGCCGGGATTCGTCGCGTTGTGCCCCGGCTATCCCATCCAGGAATCGCAGAACTGGCAGTGCGGCTTTCTGCCGGGCGCCTTCCAGGGCGCGCACATCGACACGCGCCGCAAGAAGCTTGAGGAGCTCATCGAACACATCCGCAATCCCGAGCAGTTGCCTCTGGCGCAGCGCCGGCAATTGGATCTTTTGCGCCGCATCAATGAACGCCACGCGCAGGCGCGGCAGAACGAGGGCGCACTGGAGGCGCGCATCCATTGTTTCGAGCTGGCCTACCGCATGCAGCGCGATGCGGCTGAGGCATTCGACTTGAGCCGCGAACCTGAGTCCATTCGCCGCATGTACGGCGACACGACGCAGGCGCGGCAGATTCTCATCGCACGGCGGCTGGTCGAGCGGGGAGTTCGATTTGTGCAGGTGTGGCACGGCGATGGCCAGCCGTGGGACAGTCACGACGATCTGGAAGTCAACCACCGGCGCCTCGCGCGCGAGTGCGACCAGGCCATCGGCGCGCTGCTGACCGATTTGAAGCAGCGCGGCCTGCTCGATGACACCCTGGTGCTTTGGGGAGGCGAATTTGGCCGCACGCCTTCGGTCGAGCTGCCCAAGGCCGGATCCAACGCCGGCAAGATCAACGGCCGCGACCACAACCACCACGGATTCACTATGTGGATGGCCGGTGGCGGCGTCAAAGGCGGCCTTGCCTACGGCGCCACCGACGAGTTTGGATTTCGGGCTGAGGAACGCCCGGTGCATGTTCATGACCTGCATGCCACGCTCCTGCACCTCATGGGATTTGACCATGAACGGCTCACCTTCCGCCACGCCGGGCGCGACTTTCGGCTGACCGATGTCCACGGCACCGTTCTCCACGACCTCATCGCTTAGGTCGGCCTAAACCCAGACTCCCACGATGCAATCAATCCCCACCAAAACCCTCCTGCGCGACTGTGATGCGGTGCAAATTCCTTCAGGCAACCGCGTGACTCTGGGAAAGGGAGCGGTGGTGGATCTCACCCAGACGTTGGGCGGAACCTACACCGTGCGCGCTGGGAGCGGGCTTTATCGCATCGGCGGCCACGATGCCGACGCCTTGGGATTGTCCACGGGCGAGGCTGTCGCACCAGACGACGGGCCGGTTACTCCAGAGCGGGTGCACGCGGTGTTAAAGACTTGTTTCGATCCTGAAATCCCCGTCAACATCGTGGACTTGGGGCTGGTGTACGACACGGTGGTGGAGCCGCGCGTCGCAGGCGCCTTCGCCGTTTCGGTGAAGATGACCCTCACCGCTCCGGGCTGCGGAATGGGGCCGGCCATTGCCGGCGACGCGCAGCAGAAAATCCTGCAACTTGCCGGTGTGGAGGAAGCGACCGTCGAGGTGGTCTGGGATCCGCCATGGCACCAGTCCATGATTTCAGCCGATGGCCGCAAGGTGCTTGGGTTGGAATAAAAAACTTTGACTCGGGCCGAATGCCCGGCCGATACTCCCCGCCCCGGTGGGGTCGTAGCTCAGTTGGTAGAGCACCACAATGGCATTGTGGGGGTCAGGAGTTCGAATCTCCTCGGCTCCACCATTCTTTTTCTTAGCCCAGAACCTCGCGGATCACTTCGCCGCGCTCAAGAATGGGGCGTGGCCGGCCTTGGAAGTCTTTGACAATCGTGTGCGGTGCGATGCCCAGTGCCGAGTAGAGCGTGGCGGCGATGTCGGCGGGCGTGATGGGACGCGTAGTGGGTTCGGCCGCGTGCTTGTTTGTGGCGCCGATAACTTGGCCCGTGCGCGTGCCGCCGCCGGCAAAGAACATACTCCCGGCGGCTCCCCAATGGTCGCGTCCGCCGTTGCTGTTGATCTTGGGGGTGCGCCCGAATTCGGTGAGATATACCACGAGCGTGCGCCCGAGCATGCCGCGTGCTTTAAGATCGGTCAGCAGTGCAGCAAAGGCCCGGTCCATCCCCGCCAGATGATAGCCGCGCCGCACCATGTCCTGTATGGGAGGATGGTTCTGCGTGGGCGCGTTATGGTTGTCCCAGATGTTGCCGTAGTCGGAGTCGTAGCCGTAGTCGACCATGACAAAGCGCGCGCCGGCCTCGACCAGTCTGCGCGCGAGCAGGCAGCGGCCGCCCAATTTCGTGCGGCCGTACTCCTCACGCACGGCGGGTGCTTCGCGGTCGAGGTCAAAGGCGTCGCGGATCCGGGCGTTTCGAGCCAGTCGCAGCGCGCTCTCAAATCCAGCGTCCTGTGCAGCCACCTCTGGCTGGCGATCCAGCCGGCGAAGCAGGGTGTCAAAACCTTCGCGCAGCCCGGCGCGCCGGTCGAGCCGGTCGCCCGTCAACTCCAGCGGCGCAGCCAGCGATTGAGGCTGCAGCTTTTCGTCGGCCAGCGAGGGCGGGTTGTCGAGTTTCTCGGCGACGGTGAAGTCCGGTTCGGCCGGCACGCCACCCACGCAGAATGGCGCGTGGTGCGCGCCCAGCCATCCGCCACGGAAGAAGTTGTACGGGGGCGGTCCGGGCCGGGTGGTGCCCGGCACGGCAATATAGCCGGGCAGGCCGCCACGCGGGCCGTGAAGGTGCGCAACGAGCGAACCGATGTTGGGGTGCGTGTAAAGATCGCTCATCGCCACCTTGTGGCCTGAGAGCGTGTACACCTGACTCAGCAGATGGTCGTCGCTGTCGTGTGAATAGCTGCGCACCAACGCCAGCTCGTGCGCGACACGCGCAAGACGAGGCATGGTCTCGCAGAACTGCACTCCCGGAAGCGTGGTGGGGATGACACCGAGCTTGCCGCGAATCTCCGCGGGCGCATCGGGCTTGGGGTCAAACGAGTCGATGTGCGTCACCCCGCCGGCCATCCACAGAAAGATGACGGCGTCGGCGCGGGCGGCACCTGCCGCGGCGTCCAAGTGGGCGGGCAGCGCTGAGGCGGCGAAGCTGAGTGAGCCTGCGCGCAGAATATCGCGCCTGCTCCATGCGCGCCCCGGTGATGGAAACACGGCCGCCTCCATGGCCGCAGTATGCGCCTCACGTGTGGCCCGGCAAGGCCAAAGGCCACTTCGGGGCTTGCGCGGTGGGCACGGCACAGCCATGCTCGGAGTATGCAATCACTACGGGGACTCCTGCTATGGGCCTTTGCCTCAGGGCTGATGTTGACGGCCCTTCGCGCAGCCGATGCGCCCACCGAGAAGGAACGGTTCGACCAGTTCACCAAGGCGATGTCGGGCGTCAAGTTCTCAGGCCATTTCACCGTTGCCGGTCAGGAAGGCGCGCCGGCCAAAGAGGAGTACACCATCCTCGAGGTGAAGAAACTCCCCCAAGGCGATCTGTGGCTTTTCCGGGCGCGGGTTAAATTTGGCAAGACGGACGTGACGGTGCCGATGCCCCTTCCGGTCAAGTGGGTGGGAAACGTCCCGGTCATCGCGATGGACAACGTGGCCATCCCGGGGCTGGGCACTTTCAGCTCGCACGTCGTGATTGAAGGCAACAAGTACGCGGGCACTTGGGTGCATGGCAAAGTCAGCGGGCACCTTTTTGGCGTGGTGGAAAAACTGCTCCCGTAAAGCCTACTGCGCGGGGCACAGGATGCCGGAGGTTTTTTTATGAAATCAACGTGGTGGATTGGCGGAGCGTTGGTGGGTGCCGTTGCGATGACGACGGGGCAGGCGGCTGCTCCGGACGCACCAAAGGGCGAGGCCCAGTTTCTTGTCCGCACGCGGCAGCTAACGCTGGAGGGCAAGCGCAGCGGCGAGGGGTATTTCTCGCCCGAGGGCAACGCCGTTATTTTCCAAAGCGAGCGCGAGGAGGGCAATCCCTTCTACCAGATCTACATTCTCGACCTCGTGACGGGGGACACTCAGCGCGTGTCACCGGGCACGGGCAAGACGACCTGCGCCTTCTTCCGGCCGGGCAGCAACGAGGTGCTCTTTGCCAGTTCGCACACGGATGCGAATGCCCGTGTAAAGCAGAAGGAGGAGCTCGACTTCCGCGCCGCCGGCAAGCAGCGGCGTTACGCGTGGGACTACGATGAGCACATGGACATTTTCACCGCCAAGCGCGACGGCTCGGGCCTGCGCCGGCTGACCAGCCAAACGGGTTATGACGCCGAGGGGGCGTTTTCTCCCGACGGCAGCCAGATTGTCTTTTGTTCCATCCGCGATGCCTACGCCAACGACAAGCTCTCTGCGGCCGACCGCGAGCGGCTCAAGTCTGATCCCTCCTACTTCGCCGAGATCTACATCATGAATGCCGATGGCACGCAGCCGCGCCGCCTCACCCAGCATCCGGGCTACGACGGCGGGCCCTTTTTCTCCCCCGACGGCCAGCGCATCATCTGGCGGCGTTTTTCCGAGAAGGGCGACACGGCTGATGTGCACACCATGAAGGTGGATGGCACCGACGTGCGGCGGCTCACCGACTTTGGCGCATTGTCCTGGGCGCCTTACTTCCACCCCAGTTCGCAGTACGTCGTCTTCGCCAGCAACAAGGAAGGCTTCTCTAACTTCGAGGTTTATCTCGTGGACGCTGCCGGCGCCCGCCAGCCCATCCGCGTGACGCACACCGACGGGTTTGATGGCCTGCCTGTTTTTTCGCCCGATGGACGCAAGCTGATGTGGACGAGCAACCGCACAGAGAATGCCAAGTCGCAGCTCTTTATCGCCGAGTGGAATCATGAGGAGGCGCTGGCGGCCTTGGGGAAGGCAGAGCGCCGTGCGGTGGTGGCGGTGCCGGCAGTGCCGGGCGCCGCGGCAGGAAAACTCACGCACGAGCTGGCCACGGCGGATTTTCGCGCGCAGTCAGAGGTGTTGGCTTCCGATGAGATGGAAGGGCGCCTCACCGGCACCGATGGCTCGCGCAAGGCGGCCGAGTACATCGTCTCGCGCTTGCGCGATTTGGGATTGCAGCCGCGCGGCGACAACGGAACTTTTTATCAGCGCGTGCCCTTCAAGTTTGGGGTGGATGTCATCAAGGAGCGCAATGAGCTCATCGTCACCGGCAAGGATGGGCGCGAGACCCGTTTTGAGGTTGAGAAGGACTACTCGCCGCTCTCGTTCACTTCGAATGACAACGCCACGGCCGGAGTGGTGTTTGGCGGCTATGGCATTTCGGTGGCTGGCAACGCGGGCGAAGGCTACGATTCCTACGCGGGACTCAACTGCACCAACAAGGTGGTGATGGTGCTGCGCTATGTGCCCGAAGGCGTGGAGGCCAAGCGGCGCGAAAAACTGCTCGCCAACGCGGCGCTGCAGTTTAAAGGCCTTCTCGCCCGGCGACAGGGAGCCCGGGGTGTGATCATCGTCTCAGGCCCCAACTCGGCCAACGCCGGAAAACTCATCCCCCCCAACTACGACCGCGGCGCAGCGGGCAGCGGCATCGTGGCCATGTCGGCCAATCACGCGGTGGCCAACGCGCTCATGGCGGCCGTGGGCAAGGACATCAAGAAGGCGCAGGACGAGCTGGACAAGGAAAACCCTCACTCACGACTTGGCTATGATCTGCCGGGCGTCACGGTGCGTATGCGCGCAGCGGTGCGGCAGGTCGATCGCGAGGATCGCAACATCGTGGCTGTGCTCCCGCCGGGAGTGCCCGGAGCGCAGGACGAATACGTCATGGTGGGCGCACACTATGATCATCTGGGTTACAACGACGGCGGACTGCAACCCAAGGGCGGCAACCCGGGTTCCATCCACAATGGCGCCGACGACAATACCTCGGGCAGCGTCACCTTGCTGGAATTGGCGGCATGGCTGGCCGAACAACGCCGGCTTAAACCCCAGCAATTTAAGCGCGGCGTCATTTTCTGTTGGTGGACCGGCGAGGAGCTGGGACTCCTAGGCTCAGCCCAATACGCCCGGACGCCGACGGTGCCCTTTGAGCGGACCGTCGCCTACCTCAACTTCGACATGGTGGGCCGGCTGGCCGACAACAACCTCATCATTCAGGGCATGGGCACCTCGTCGGTGTGGAAGAAGGTTATTGAGAAGGCCAACGTCGCCGCCGGCTTTTCGTTAAAACTGCAGAACGACCCCTATCAGCCGACCGACATCACCTCCATCTATCCCAAGGGAGTGCCCTCGATTGCGCTCTTCACCGGCCTGCACAAGGACTATCACAAACCCAGCGATGACGCGCCCACGCTCAACTACGAAGGCATGGAACGCATCGCGCAGTTCTCGGCGCGGCTGCTGGTGGAACTCTGCGGGGAATTGCCGCGGCCTGATTATCTCAAGGTGGAAAGGGGCGACCGCGGCGGCCAGCGCGACCAGTTGCGCGCCTACATTGGCACCATCCCCGACTACGCGGCCGAACTGGAAGGGGTGAAACTGAGCGGCGTGCGCGCCGGCGGTCCGGCGGAGAAGGGCGGTCTCAAGGGCGGCGACATCATCGTGGAATTCAATGGGCAGAAGGTGAAGAACATCTACGAGTTTACCAGCGGGCTCGACAGCGTGAAGATCGGCAAGCCCGTTCCCGTCGTCGTGCTGCGCGAAGGCAAGCGCGTATCCTTGAGCGTCACGCCCGAGCCGCGCAACAATTAATCCGGCTGCCGGGGCGCGTGCTTACAGCCGCTGAAAGAGTTCGAGGAGCCGCTCGCGATTGAATCCGGGCGGATCGTGGTCGAGCAGCCACTGCACATCCTCTTTCGCCGCGGCGTTGCGGCCCAGCTTCATCTGCATGAGCGCGCGGTTGAGACGTTCGCCGGCGGCCGTGGGGTCGAGCAGCAGAAGCGTGTCCAGATAGCGCAGCAGGGTGGCGGGCGGTTCGCGATCGTTGGAGATGGAAATGAGATTGCGCAGCATGCGCACGATGATGGCGCGCTTAGTGGCCGGCTCCAGATCCTGATCGCGCAGCGGGCCGTCGCCCTCGCGCCGCGCCAGAGCCGCGGCCTCGGCGCGGGAGAGCAGCCGGGCGCCATCGTAGGCGTCGATTAACTGGACTGGTTGTCCCGGGCGGAGGTGGCCGACGACAAAGTGGCCGGGCAGGGGAATGCCCGCCAGCTTGAGCCCCAGCCGCTGGCCAATTTCCATGTAGAGCACGGCAAGCGTGATGGGGATGCCCTCGCGGTCGTCGATGACCTCGTTGAGGTAGCTGTTGGCGCGGTGATAGTAGTCGCCGCGGCTGCCGTGATATCCGTTCTGCTCAAAGAGGTGGCGGCCCAGTGCGGCGAGCTTTACCGTGGCATTGGCGTCGGCGGGCAGCGTGGACTGGATGTCCGCGGCCATGCCATCCACGAGGCCCAGATAGTGCGGCACGTCCACGTCGGGATTATCCAGGCGCGATACCAACAGGGCTGCACGCAGGAGGTTGATCTTTTCCTCGGGCTTGGAGAGCTCAGCATGCAGGTCGTTCTGCAGGGAAGTTTCGTGGAGGCGTTGGGCCAGCGCGCGCAGGTGTCGCGCCTGTTCTTCCATCCGGTCGGCGCGGCTGCGCAGCAATCCCTGCGCGGGGGCGGCATTGGTCTTGAGTCGAGCCATCAGCACGGCGTCCGCCTCGGCGCGGGGTTCCCATCCATCCACAGCCTTTGTGATGAGGGCGAGCGCTTCGGGTGTTGTGGCCAAATCGGCGAGCTGTGCGCCCGCACGGAAGTTTCTAAACTGCGCCTTGGTATCGCGAAACTTGGCCAGTCCAACTTTGCCGTGTGGCAAACCGCCGTCATCGAGCTGGTACGCAAGCTGGCCGTTGATGTGACAAATGATCTGCTGCTTCTCATGGCGAACTCGGAGCGTGTTCCAATCCCCGGGGCGATAGGCGGGGTGCGCCTGATCCTTGAGGATGACCCAGTTGAAGACCGTCGGGCCATCAAAGCGCGTGAGGCGCAGCTTGCCCGCACTCGGGTAGAAGCCGTAGTGCCGTTGGTCGCCATCGCTTCCAAAGACCAAGCCGGCCGCGCCCGCTTCGTCGTCGAGCTTGAGGGTCACTTCCAGCTCCTGCGCGCCATCGAGCTGAGCCGCCTGCCAGAGGCACAAGGCGCGCCCGCCAAAGCCGCTGCCTGGGTCGCTGACGCTGATGCGTCCTGCGCGCTGGCTCCAGCTTGCGCCCATCAGGGGCTGCCATTCGCGCGGGTTAAGGCGGCCCAGCGTGAGCCAGCGATCCATCGTCGTGGGGTTGGGTTTGTCCAGCAGGGGCTTGAGCGCGTTGATGGGCACCGCGAAACCCAGGTTGGCCGTCACCATGGATTTCATCGTCATCACACCGTGGACGTTGCCCTTCAAATCCAGCACGGGGCCGCCGCTGTTCCCCGGTTCCACGGGGATGGCGATTTGCAGCATGGTTCCCATTTCCATTTCCCGGCGGGCCGAGAGCACTCCCTGCACGACGCTTCCGACGAGTCCCATGGGGTTGCCGATGGCCAGAAAGGGCGCGCCGGTGGGCAGCTTGTCCGAATCGCCCAAGGGAAGCGGCACCAAGCCCGCCGCCTTGACGCGCAGCACGGCCAGATCGCGCTGGCGATCCCATGCGTGCACGGCTTCCACGGCCACTTCGCGGTTGTCGGCCAGTCGCACCTGAATGGCGCGGCCCTCCTCGATGACATGCAGGCAGGTGGCAATGAGGTTGGTGCCCACGACAAACCCCGTTCCTGAGCCTTCGCGCGCGCCCGCCCGGCTGGCGTGGCTGACGGTGACCACCGACGCCTTTACGCGCGCGGCAAGCGCTTCGACCGGCAGCGTTGCATTATTTTGATCGGCCGCCGCGCAGGTGGACGCGGGCTCAAGGTGGGCCACCCAGCAGGCAAGCCAGAGGAGGCAGGGGACGCGAAGGCCCGATTGCATGCCGCGCAAGATAGCGTGCGCTCTTGGGTGGGCGAAGTCCAAAGTATCCCCGAAGAAACTTCCCAGTTTGTGCTGGCCAAAGTGGCGGGGCGGCCTAGGGTTTCATTCATGAACACACCTTCTTCCCATGCGCCGGAGCCATGCACCTGTTCCGGATTAAACCGCCGGGATTTCATCCGCCATGCCGGCACCGGGCTCGCCGTGGCGGGTCTGGCTGGCGCGGCCGTTGCCCCGGCGCTGGACGTCGCGCTAAAGCCCGTGGCCAGTGAGACGCTGGCGGCCACGCTCTTTAAATCGCTCTCGGAGAAGCAGCGCGCCTCGCTGTGTTTTTCCTTTGACCACGAGCTGCGCTCCAAGGTGGATAACAACTGGCATATTACCAAGTCGACCGTGGCGGACATGACCAAGGATCAGCAGGACATGGTGAAGGCCATCTTCGATGGGCTGCACAGTCCCGAATACCGTGAGACGGTTTACAAGCAGGTCGTGCACGACGCGGGCAAGGCTGGGTTTGGTGGCTCTGCCGTGGCGTTCTTCGGCGAGCCGGGCACGGGCAAGTTTGAGTTTGTCTTCACGGGGCGCCACGTGACGCGCCGCTGCGACGGAGATTCGGTGGCGGGCGCAGCGTTCGGCGGCCCGATTTTCTACGGGCACGCGGCCAAGGAGTTCAACGAGACGGCCGACCATCCGGGCAACGTGTACTGGTTTCAGGCCAAGCGCGCGAACGCGCTGTATCAGGCGCTGGATGGCAAGCAGCGCAAGGCGGCGCTGCTGGGCGAGTCGCGCGGAGAGAATGGAACTGACACGATCAAACTCAAAGGCAAGTCGGCCAGCATGGAAGGACTCCGCGTGGGCGAGATGACACCAGACCAAAAGGGTTTGGTTAAAAAGGTCATGGCCGACCTGCTGGCACCTTTCCGCAAGGCCGATGCAGATGAAGCGATGAAGCTCATCGAGAAGAGCGGGATGGACAATCTGCACATGGCCTTTTTCCAGAAGGAAAACATCGGCGACGACGAGACGTGGGACGTGTGGCAGATCGAAGGGCCCGCCATGCTGTGGTATTTCAGGGGAAAACCGCACGTGCACACTTGGGTGCATATTCGCGAGACGGCGTAACGCCAATAAATCCTCTGCAGCGCCCGGCCCTGATGCCGGGCGTTTTTGTTTACCTCGATTGAGGCAATCCCCTGCTTGTTTTTCCGGCGCAATCCCACCATCCTTCCAGGCGAGATGAGTGCCTGCTTGCCGCTGCGGTTTCTTCTGTTCAGCGTGGCAGGTGTTGTGCTTTTGGCCGACGCGGCCGATGCGCCGCCTCGCGGCAATGCCACGGCACCTCTCGCAGCCGTAGCCGTCGAATGGAAGCTCGACGTGGCGTCCATTCCCAAAGGCCTCGTGCAGGTTCAGCTCGTCGAGGGCATTGGCGAGGACTGGACGCTCAAGGCGGGCAAGCTCACGGAAGCGTTCGCTGAGCCCGCGTTTGCTTTTCCCCATTTGCCCACGTCCTACGCCGCGGGTGGCGCGCGCGGCGAACGTGCCAGCCCCACGTTGCTTCGAGCCGCTGCGCTCATCAGGCTTCCCGCCGGCGAGCATCGCATCCTCCTGCGAGCCCGCTCGGCCGCGCGACTGAGAGTGGATGGACGCATCGTGGTCTCCACGCCGTTTATTAAGCGTAACTCCAGCGGCCATGAAGAGCTTCCCACACTGCCGCCGCCCTTGACTCCCGAACTGCGTGCGCTTCGGCTGGGCCATCAGGAATCGGTAGCCACGTTCATCAGCACTGGTGCCGAGTGTGTCTTCGCATTGGAGGCATTCCTAGGCGGCAAGAATCTCCGGCCGGAGCCGGCCGAACTTTCAGTCGGCATTGCTGCTAAAGGTGCCGAGTTTGTCCTGCTCTCGCCTGGAGCAAAGGTGCCATTTACTGAGGAGCAAG
Source organism: Verrucomicrobiales bacterium (assembly GCA_005809105.1). Lineage (GTDB taxonomy): Bacteria > Verrucomicrobiota > Verrucomicrobiia > Limisphaerales > UBA1100 > SYLI01. Next base: position 25,907 of record SYLI01000017.1, read on the forward strand.
TGGACCAGTATGCCGAGGCAGCCCGACTGCGGCATGAAGAGGACGACGCCCTTCGGCGCCGCCAACTGGCGCAACGCGACGCGCCCTACTGGAACAAGCGGCACCAATGGGCCCGCGATGTGTGGTCCAAGAAACCGCCGCGGCCGGTGCCCACGCCCACTTCGGGATGGGGTGCCCACAATGAGATTGACCATTTCATCAATCACAAGCTGGCGGCCGCGGGGCGCCAGTCGCAGCCACTCACCACGGCCGAGTCTTTCCTGCGCCGCGCTGCGTTGGACATCAGGGGCGTCGTGCCGTCGCCTTCCGAGATCGCGGCCTTCCAAAATGATTCGGGCCAAGGCAGCCGGGCTCGGGCCATTGACCGCCTGCTTGCGGACTTGGGATGGGCCGACCACTGGACGGCGTACTGGCAGGATGTGTTGGCGGAGAATCCCAATATCCTGAAGCCAACCCTCAACAACACCGGGCCCTTCCGCTATTGGCTGCACGAGGCGCTCTCCGACAACAAACCCGCGGATCGATTTGTTACCGAGCTCATTCTCATGGAGGGCAGCGCCCATTATGGCGGCGCGGCGGGATTTGGCATGGCGGCAGAAAACGACGCGCCCATGGCCGACAAGGCCCAGATTCTCGGTCAGGCTTTCCTGGGTCTACAGATGAAATGCGCGCGGTGCCACGACGCCCCGTTTCATCCCACCGACCAACGGGACCTCTTTGGCCTTGCAGCGATGTTGAGGCGTGCCCCGCAGGAAGTTCCCGCCACCAGCTCGGTGCCTGCCGCCAGCGCCCGTGGCAAAGTGGAGGTCAGCCTCAAGCCGGGGGCGAAGGTGCCGCCCGCATGGGGATTTCACTCCCTGTCCAAGGCGGATGTTCCGCAGGAAATGCTGCGCCGGGCCGATGACACGCGCGAACGCATGGCGCTCTTGGTGACGGGGCCTGCCAACGAACGATTTGCCCAAGTGATGGCAAACCGCCTTTGGAAGCGGTATCTGGGCTGGGGGCTGGTCGAGCCGGTGGAAGACTGGGAGCACGCCCAGCCCTCGCATCCTGAGCTGCTCGATTGGCTGGCGCGCCAGCTTGTGGCCAGCGGCTACGACCTTAAACACCTCGCCCGCCTCATTCTCAACTCCCATGCCTACCAGCGCCAGGCCGACCCTGCCTTCACGCGCCCGGGCGAACCGGCAAGCCGGCTTTTCGCAGGCCCGGCTCGCCGCCGTCTTTCGGCAGAGCAAACGGTGGACTCGCTCTTCGCCATCGCGGGAAAGTCGATGGGAGTGGAAGAGCTGAACATGGACTTGGATGGGCGGCGGCCCGTGACCGAACATTTGAACTTAGGCGTCCCGCGGCGCGCGTGGCAGTTTGCTTCTCTCTCCAACGAGCGCGACCGGCCCGCACTGGCCATTCCCAAGGCACAGACGGTGGTGGATTTGCTGAAAGCTTTTGGCTGGCGTGATGGTCGGCAGGATCCGGTCACCGACCGCGAAATCGCGCCGAGTCCGCTGCAGCCGGGGACGCTGGCCAACGGTGTTGCCGGCCGCCGCGCCACGCAGCTTTCCGAGGACAGCGCCTTCACCGAATTGGCGCTGGGCGCCCATGCGGTGGAGGGCCTGATCGAGGCAGCCTGTCTGCGCGTCCTTTCCCGAAAACCGACTGTCGAGGAAGCCGGAATGTTTAGCGAGTACCTGCGCGAGGGATTCACAGGCCGCGTGGTTGCCGGCGCGGCAAAAGCTGCACCGCGCCGCACGTATCACGCCGTCTCGTGGTCGAACCATCTGAGCCCGGAATCCACCCGAACCATCCTGGCGATGGAACGCGAGGCGCGTCTGGGCGATCCCCCCACAACGCGTCTGCGCGCCGACTGGCGGGAGCGTTTTGAGGACGTGCTGACGGCCTTGGTCAACTCACCCGAGTTCATTTTCATTCCATGACGACGCCCGCCAATCCGTCCTTGTCGCGCCGCGACTTCCTTGCCGCCGGTGCGGGAGCAGCATTGTGGCCGGCCGTGGCGGGCGCGGCGCCCGTAGCCACTCCTGCCAAATCCCTGCCCAAGGGCACTGCCGACCACTGCATTTTTCTGTGGCTGGGTGGTGGCGCGTGCCACGTGGACACGTGGGATCCCAAAGTTCGCGGTGATGCGAAACTCAAGAAGGCGGGATCCTACTACGATTCCATCGAAACCAGCGTGCCCGGCGTGCGCGTGTGCGAGCACCTGCGAGAGTCGGCGCGTGTGATGGAGTCGCTTGCGCTTCTGCGCACAGTGCATCACGACGTGGTGGACGAGCACGCCGCCGCCACCAATCGGCTGCACACGGGTCGTCCCACGAGCGGCACCATCGTGTATCCGTCGGTGGGTTCCATCGTGTCGCATGAACGCGGCAAGGTGGCTCCGGGAATCCCGGCGTATGTCGTGGTGGGGTATCCCAACTTGACGCGGGGACCGGGCTTTTTAGGCGCACGACACGGATACGTCTATCTGACCGACACGGAATCGGGGCCCGAAGGACTGACGCGTCCCGCGGAGATTCCCACCGCGCGACAGTCGGAGCGTGACCGCCTGTTGGGCGGGATGCGCCGGCGGTTTCTTGCCGCCCATCCGCAAGACACGACGCTCTCCGACTATGACGCGGCCGTCGAGGAGGCGCAGTCGCTGACGCGCGGGGAGTTCATGAATGCCTTTCGTCTTGCGGACGAGCCCGGCGCGTTGCGAAGCCGTTACGGCGACGAGTTTGGCCAGCGCTGCCTCTTGGCGCGGCGGCTGGTGCAGCGCGGCGTGCGGTTTGTCGAGGTCTCGTTCAATCTGAATTTCATCAACGGCACCGGCTGGGACACCCACAATCAGGGACAAATCAACCAGCACCTACTGATACAGCAACTTGATGCGGCACTGGCGACGTTGATCGCAGACTTGAAGGATCGCCGCCTGCTGCAACGCACGCTGGTGGTGGTGGCGACAGAATTTGGTCGGCCGCCAGAATTCGATGGCGGTGGCGGACGCGGCCATTACGCCAAGGCCTTCAGCATCGTGCTGGCGGGTGGGGGGCTGCGCACGGGCCGCGCGGTGGGCGTCACCGATGAGCTGGGCAAGGTGATTTTGGAGCGGCCCATCTCGGTGCCGGATTTGCATGCCACCATCCATTGCGCGCTGGGCATCAATCCCGGCAAGGCGCTCAAGGCCGGCGACCGCCCTGTGCCCATCACCGATTTGGGCAGGCCATTGGAGGAGTTGTTCATTTGAATCAGGCTCCCAAGTTTTGGGGGATGCGGGCGATCTGGGCCGGCCTTTTCTGGGTCATCGGCTCGGGCTGGGCCGCTCCGGCGCCGGTTCCCACGCCAGGAAACTTTGACAAGGACATCCTGCCGCTGCTGCGCACCCATTGTTTTGCGTGTCATGGCGACGGCCAGAAGAAGGGTGGAATCAGCTTCGACGCCATACGCACCGAGAAGGACGTGTATCGCGAGTATCAACTTTTTGAAAAGATCCGGCGACTGCTCATGGCTGATGAAATGCCCCCTGAAGGGCGCAAGCAAAGGCCCACGGCCCCGCAGCGCGAGAGTGTGGCGGCATGGATACGGCAGACACTGGATCTTCATTACCGCACCTCGCCTCCGGATCCCGGGCGCGTCACCGTGCGGCGCCTCAATCGTGTCGAGTACAACCACACCGTGCGGGATTTGATGCTCGTGGATCTGGCGCCGGCCGCGGATTTTCCGGCGGACGACGCAGGCTACGGTTTTGACAACATTGGCGATGTGCTCACGCTTTCGCCGCTGCTGCTGGAAAAGTATCTTCTGGCCGCCGAGAAGATTTCAGAAGCGGCCGTGGCCGTGCCGCCGCGCGGTGAGGCGCTTTCGGCGCAAAAGGCCACGGCGTTTCAGCGCCGCTATTTTCCAAACCCGCCCGGCAAGGAACGGGGTGCGGCCGCCGCTCAATTCCTTCAAACATTCATGCGCCGTGCCTATCGCCGGCCCGCAACGCCTGAGGAGGTTGCGCGGGTCATGCGGCTGGCGACCGCCGCCATCACAGCCGATGGCAGCTTTGAACACGGCATCCGGGTCGCGGTTCAGGCGGTTTTAATTTCACCGCATTTTCTCTACCGATGGGAACTCGATGGGACGCCCAACAACGCGGCCGTGGCGCGGACTCTCAATGAGACCGAGCTGGCATCGCGGCTTTCATATTTTCTCTGGAGCAGCATGCCCGACGACCGCCTGTTGGACATGGCTCAGGCAGGCACATTGCGCAAGAACTTGGCCGCCGAGGTGGGGCGGATGTTGCGCGACACCAAGGGGGCGGCGCTGGCCGAGCATTTTGCCGGTCAGTGGTTGGAGCTGAGGAACCTTTCGCGCTCGCAGCCAGATGCAAAGCTCTTTCCAATGTTCAATTCAAGCTTGCGCGAGGACATGCGGCGCGAAACCACGCTGCTCTTTTCCTCCGTGATGGCAGAGAACCGCCCCGTGCACGAGCTGCTGGGGGCCGACTACACTTTCGTGAACGAACGACTGGCGCAACTCTACGGACTCAAGGATGTCCGCGGTGAGCAATTCCGGCGGGTGAGCCTGCAGGGGACAGGCCGCGCGGGGGTGCTGACGCATGCCAGCGTGCTCACCTTGACTTCCGATCCCGGGCGCACCTCGCCCGTCAAGCGCGGCAAGTACGTGCTGGAAAACATCCTGGGAACGCCACCGCCCCCTCCGCCCCCCAATGTGCCCGAACTGCCACGGCAGGGCGAAATCAAGGGCACCTTGCGTGAGCAGATGATCGCTCATCGTCGCGATGTGGCTTGCGCAGCCTGCCATGAAAAGATGGATCCACTGGGATTCGCCTTCGAGCATTTCGATGCCATCGGCCGGCACCGAACCCATGAAAATGGTCGCCCCATCGATGCCACCGGCAAGGTGGACAACGCACTGGCCTTCGATGGCGCGGCAGAATTAAACAGTCTCCTGTTGACGCAGCGCAGGCCGGAGTTCTTGCGCTGCCTCACCGAGAAAATGCTGACCTATGCGCTGGGGCGGGGGCTGGAGTTCTACGACCGTCGCGCCGTGGCCGGAATCCTGACCAAGATGGAAAGGGAGGGGGCCCAGTTTGGCACGCTGGTGCTGGGGGTTGTGGGCAGCCTGCCCTTTGACATGAAACGCGGCGATGGTCGCTAGCGTCTGGGTTGCGGCGGAGTGGCGATTGGGGTACATTCTGGTCAACGACAAGGTGCGATGAACAATTCTTGGCAAATCCCGAGAAGGACTTTCCTGCGCGGCGTGGGCACGGCGATGGCGCTGCCGATGCTCGACGTGATGATTCCCTCTGGCGCACGCGCTGCCGACGCATCCAAGGCTCCCAAGCGGATGGCCTTTGTCTACATCCCCAATGGCGTCGTGCAGCGGCACTGGACGCCGAACGCGGAGGGCAGTTCGTTTGGCCTCCAGCGCATCATGGAACCATTGGCGCCCCACCGGGAAAATCTTTTGATCCTCACCGGTCTGGCTCATGACAAGGCTCGCGCGAACGGCGACGGCCCCGGTGACCATGCCCGCGCCAATGCGACCTTTCTCACGGGGTGTCAGGCGCGAAAGACCAGCGGCTCGGACATCCGGGCGGGGGTTTCGGTGGACCAGGTTTTCGTCCAGCAAACGAAGGAGAAGACGCGCCTGCCCTCGCTGGAGCTGAGCAGTGATGGTCCGCGCATGACGGGCAATTGCGATTCGGGCTACAGTTGCGCCTACCAGTTCAATTTGGCATGGCGCAATGAGGCCACGCCGCTGCCTCCGGAATCGAACCCGGCTTTGGTGTTTGAGCGGATGTTTGGCAACGGCAACAAGGCGCAGCAGGCCCAGAGCACCCAGCGCCGGCTTGAGACGCGCAAGAGTCTGCTCGACTTTGTAAGGGAGGACGCGCAGCAGCTGGAACGCAAGCTGGGCCGCACCGACAAGCGCAAGCTCGACGAGTACTTCACCGCCGTCCGTGAGATGGAACTGCGCGTCAATGCCATGGCCAAGGCACCGCGCGGATTGCCCGAGGGATATTCGGTGCCCGATGGAAAGCCGCGCGACTTTGGCGACCATGTCCGGATGATGTTGGACATGATGACGCTGGCGTTTCAGACCGACCAGACCCGGGTGGCAACGTACCTTCTGGCGCATGATGGCGACAACCGCAGCTACCCCCACATCGGTGTGCGCGGCGGCCACCACAGCATCTCACACCACCGCAATAATGCCGACAATCTGGAGATGCTCACCCGCATCAACCGCTATCACTGCTCGCTCTTCGCGCACTTTCTGGACCGGCTCAAATCAGTCAAGGAAGGCGATGGCACGCTGCTGGATCACACCCTCATCGTGTATGGCGGCGCGATCGGCGACGGTGACCGCCACAGTCATCATGATCTTCCTGTCATCCTCGCCGGCAAGGGAGGTGGCGCGGTTCGTCCAGGCCGGCACGTCCGTTACCCCAAGGACACGCCGATGGCCAATCTCCTGCTCTCCATGCTCAACATCATGGGCACCCCCACGCAGCGCCTAGGAGACAGCACGGGTTCCCTTCAAGGCCTGAGTTAAGGCCTTTTGCTAGAAGGCTACCTTGTTGCGGTGGCCAGCAAGGTTTGGAAATGCGGAGCTTCTGCCTCGCGCGCCACGAGCGCGATTTCAATCGCCTTAAAGCCGGCATCTTCAAGCCACTGGTGCAGGTCGCTCTCGGCAAAACCCAGCCACGTATCCCCGTAGAGGTCGCGTGCGTTGGCAAAATCGTGCTGGAGTAGGTCCAGAATCAGAATCTGTCCGCCGATCCTCAGGATGCGATGCGCGGCGGCGATAGCGAGTTGCGGGCTCTGCGCATGGTGCAGGGCTTGACTAAAGAGCACCAGGTCCATGCTGCGCGGCGGGATGGGGGGCTGCTCCATGTCGCCATGACGAAATTCAAGATTGCCAAGGCCATTGCGCCGGGCTTTGCGCTGGCCAAATTGAACGATGCGCCTGGAGTTATCAACGCAGACGACTTTGCGCGCGCGCCGGGCCAGAAGCTCGCCCAGCAATCCTTCTCCCGATCCCAGATCGGCGATGTCCAGGGGCGGCAGGATGCGCAGCAGGAACTGTCCGAATGCCTGCCATGATCGGCCCGGGCCGTATCGGCGGTCATAGCGCCCGGCGACCTGGCTGAAGTAGGTCTGTGCGCGATCCGCGCGCAGTTGTAACACTCGCTTTAGGTTCACCAGATCAGACCGGTGTGTGTGGGTTTCATGGGTGCCCAAGATGGCCAGTCGAAGGCAGTCGGCGGCGCCCGGACTGGGGCTGCGGCTGAGGCGATAAAAGGTGCGCCGGCCCTCTCGGCGCGACTCGATGAGGCCCGTCTCGCGAAGCATCCCCAGATGCGTGGAAATCCTGGGCTGGCTCAGCCGGGTGATCCGCTGAAGCTCATTGACCGAAAGCTCTCCCTGTTGAAGCAGGGCCGCCAGCCTCACGCGGGTGGCATCACCGAGGACGCGCAAGCATTTGAGGATTTGGCTCATGGCCGCAGAAAAACGGGTTGACGAGAGTTGACAATGAAATATCTTTCAATCCGGATACGTCAATATGAAATTTGGAAATCCAACCGTATGACCGGCAACTTTATTTTCTCCTCTGAGTCCGTGGGCGAGGGGCATCCCGACAAGGTTTGTGACACGATTTCTGATGCGGTGCTGGACGCCTGCCTCGCACAGGACCGACACAGCCGGGTGGCTTGTGAGGTGTACGCCAAAAGCAACCTCGTCGTGGTGGGCGGCGAAATCACCACCCAGGCGGTCCTCAACGTCAATCAGATCGTGCGCGATTCGGTCCGCGACATCGGCTACGTCCATGACGACGATGTGTTTCATGCCGACCGGGTTTTTGTGATGAACGCGCTCACCACCCAGTCACCGGACATTGCACAGGGAGTGGATGCGCGCAAGGCCGAGGGCAAGGGTACCGGGGAACAGGGTGCGGGCGATCAAGGGCTGATGTTTGGCTATGCGTGTAACGAGACACCCGAGCTGATGCCAGCACCCATCATGTTTGCGCACCGGCTGGGAAGCGAACTCACGAGGGTTCGCAAGGCTGGAGGCGTGCCATGGCTGCGCCCGGACGCAAAGAGCCAGGTTTCGGTGCAGTACCGAGACGGCAAGCCGGTGCGGATCACTCATGTGGTGGTTTCGACACAACACGCGGCGAGCGTGAAGCATTCTGTCATCCGGGATTTCATCGTGCGCGAAATCATTCGCAAGGTGTTGCCAGAGGAAATGCTGGATCGGGGCACGGAGTACCTCGTGAACCCGACGGGGCGCTTCGTGGTGGGGGGGCCCGCGGGCGACACCGGATTGACGGGGCGGAAGATCATCGTGGACAGCTACGGCGGCATGGGAAGGCATGGAGGTGGAGCGTTCAGCGGCAAGGATCCCAGCAAGGTGGATCGCAGTGCCGCCTACATGGGTCGCTATGTGGCAAAGAACATCATTCATGCGGGACTGGCGGCGCGCGCAGAGATTCAATTTGCCTACGCGATCGGGCACCCTGACCCCGTATCGGTGTCGGTGGATACCTTTGGCACCGGGCAAGTGAGCGATGAGCGCATCACAGAGGCGGTGTGCCGTGTGTTCAACTTCAAGCCGGCCGCGATCATCCAGCAACTCAACCTGCTCCGTCCCATTTATCGCAAGACCACCAACTACGGGCACTTTGGCAAGAAGGACCGTGCCATCACGTGGGAAAGAACCGACAAGTCAGCCGACCTTCGCAAGGCCTGCCGATGATCCATCCAGAACCAAAGACCATGCTCAAGACAAGGACAACTAAGGCCCGGGCGAAGTCCCGATCCACGGGTGCGCGCGTGGGCGATTTCAAGGTGCGCGACCTTTCGCTGGCCGTCTGGGGACGCAAGAGCATCGATGTTGCCGAGCACGAAATGCCCGGGCTCATGTCCATTCGCCAAAAATACGCCGGAGCAAAGCCCCTGCGCAAGGTGCGCATCACGGGCTCGCTGCACATGACCATCGAGACGGCCGTGCTGATCGAGACTTTGACGGCCTTGGGCGCCAGTGTGCGATGGGCCTCCTGCAACATTTTCTCCACACAGGATCACGCAGCGGCGGCGGTGGCCAAGGCGGGCTGCCCGGTGTTTGCATGGAAGGGAGAGACGTTGGAGGAATACTGGGACTGCACGCTTGACGCCCTCACTCATCCGGGAGGCGAGGGGCCCCAACTGATCGTGGACGATGGGGGAGACGCGACGCTGCTGCTCCATCGTGGATTCCAAATGGAGCAGGGCGACCCCTGGGTGCGCACTCCGAGCGACCATCACGAAGTAGCGGTCATCAAGGCGCTGCTGCTGCGGGTTGGCAAGAAACGGCCCGGCTGGTTTGGGTCGGTGGTGAAGCAGTGGAAGGGCGTGAGCGAGGAGACGACGACGGGGGTTCACCGGCTCTATCAGATGAAGGCGGCGGGCCAACTGCTGGTGCCGGCCATCAATGTCAAC
>SYLI01000018.1 GCA_005809105.1 Verrucomicrobiales bacterium
AAGTTTGATGAGAACAAGAAGGTCCGCGATTTCGCTTACCACACATCAACTTTCTAATGGAGAGAAACCTATGCGCCACAGAAAGACGTTTCACTTTGTAGCCCTTCTTTCGTTGATTGTCTTTGGAACAGGGTGTCAGACCACCATTCCTGAAGAGGCGTTGAAGATGGACGGGACGACACTGGAGTTTCGGAAGATGCAAAGCCGTCGCTTCGACACGGCTGACGAGACCAAAGTGATCGTGGCAGCCGCGGGATTGCTTCAAGATCTTGGATTCAATATTGACGAAAGCGAAACCAAGTTGGGACTCGTGGTCGGATCCAAAGCGCGTACAGCAGTCGAGGGAGGGCAGGTCGTAGCCAAGGTGTTGATCGCCGCCATTTTTCAGGCGAGTATGGCCATTGAAAAAGAGCAGCGAATCAGGGCTTCCATCGTCACCAAGAAAATTGGGGACGTTGGCAAAGAGCAAATCGTGGTGCGGGTCACCTTCCAGCGAATTGTATGGGACGAGAATAACGAGATTTCGAGACTTGAGGCATTGGTCGATCCTAAACAGTTTCAGGAGTTTTTTGCGGCGCTCTCAAAGGCGCTTTTTCTCAATGCAAATGATATCTAATCTGCTATGAAAATCAGAAATATTGTAGCCGGGTCCTTGCTGCTCCTCGTCATGGGATGCCAGACATCTGAACAAGAGCTCTTGAAGACCGACAAGAGTCAGGTGGAATTGCGTCGCATGCAAACACGGGCATTTGATACGACGGATCGGGAAAAAACCCTTCGGACTATCATCGCCACTTTGCAAGATCTCGGATTCGTGGTGGACAAGGCCGACGCCACACTGGGCAGTGTGACTGCGACCAAGTTGAGCGGCTATAATCTGATTATGACGGTGACCGTGAGGCCTAGAGGTGACAAGCAGCTTTTGGTGCGGTCCAGTGCTCAATTCAACATCCAAGCCGTTTCCGACCCAAAGCCTTATCAGGACTTCTTCACATCATTTAGTAAGGCGATGTTCTTGGAAGCTCATCAGGTGGATTAGCCTCTCTCGCTGGAGCCGCCACGCATGGCCGGTTTCGGAAGGAGCTTCGTGAGTGGCGCGGCTTCTTGGCGTAACGCAGTCTGCCTTATTTCAGACGGGTTAGAGATCGCGCAGCAATGCTTGCGCGGCGTCCTCAAAGAGTTTCTGCCATTGGGGAGCAAGCAGGCAGTCGCTGTCTTCCTGCGCGCCGCCGCGGTTCTTGAGCTGCTCAGCCGTGGGACAGTAATAGAGGTAGCCATTGGAGTAACCCGCCACGTAGGTCTGCTCGTGCGGTGAGGCGCGCTTGATGTTAAGGCCAATCTGCACGGTGAGTTCTCCGGGGAAGGTGATGAGCCGCATGTCGCCAATGCGCACGCCGAGCACCTCGGCGTCCAGAGTCTGCTTGCCAGCAGCCGTGTTCTGCGCGTGGTGCAGTTTGAGCAGCGCGAGATTGGTCTGCACACGGGTGAGTTCTTCCATGATGAGGATGTTGCGCGTGTAGGCCAGCAGCGCGGCGCGGTTCTCGGCATCGAGTTTGAGGAGGCCGTCCCGTCCCATCGCCTGCTCGTGCAGGTAGGAATGCGAATAGTAAGAGGGAAAATCAGTGGCCAGACTGTATTTCACCGCGAGGGGAAGGTAGGTCTTGAGGTTAAGCGACGTGCCCTTGAGCGATTGCAAGAGATTGGTCTGCTCGGCCTCAAGGCGGAGGATGTGCGGCGCCAGATCAGCGCGGGGCAACGCCAGATTCTGTGTCCGCACCTTGAGCGCGCCTTCGGCCCGCGGGGTGATTTGCTTTGCCGCCTTGAGCGTGCGCAATCCCAGCATCAGGCCCAGCGGCTCGGCGTCGCGCACGTGGTGCGTGGCCTTGTACATCACCGGATTGATGTCGCCGCCGCACCCCTGCAGAAACAGCGCCACGGCGCCGTGGCCCAGCGTCTCTTCGATGGTACGCGAAGCAAAGCCCACGAAGTCGGCGGTGTTGCCCTTGCCCGGCACGCCCTGGATGGGATGGCACGCAAAGTTGTAAAGAAGGGCCAGCGTGCGCCCGTCCTCGCGGTCCACGCGCAGGATGCCAATCTCCGGATCCACCGGGCCCACGCCGGCCACGGCGTCATCGGGCGGTAGCGAGTAGGCGTGGCGCACATCGGCTTCGCGGCCGCTTTTAAGGCGCAGCCGGCGATTCTCCATGATGCGATCCTCGTGGCCTGCGCCTGCGCCCACCCGCACGGGCACCATGTCCTTGAACGCGGCCAACACCGCCTGCACCGTGCGTGCCTCCACATCGGCGCACACAATGCCGTGGCAATGGCTGGCGTTCACCAGCACCTGTTCGGGCGGCAGTCCCAACTCCCGCTGCAATCGGGCGCGGACGTTTTTAAGGTAGTCGTTGCCAATGGGGCCGATGCCACCAATGGCCACGGCGTCCACCGTGATGAGGGCCGCCTGATTGGTTCCCTGCCGCAATGCCAGCACCTTGACATAAAGGGGGTCGTTCACCGGGCCGGCCTCCTTGTGGGTGACCTCCACTTTGGCAACGCCCGCCAAGAGCGGCTGCGCGATGGCGTTTGCGTGCGGGGTTGCAACCAGCGCCGCGCACAGCGAGAGAAGGGCGGCAAAAGCACGGTGCGCCCGGTGCGCCTGTGGGGTTTTCATGTGGCAAGCATCGCAAAGGTTTCCCGGTGCTGGCAACCGCGCAATGGGGATGGCCCTTTTTTAGACCGACGCGTCCGGCGCAGGGAGCAATCCCGCCGTGGTGAAGCCGCCGTCCACACACAGAACCTGGCCCGTGACGTAGCTTGAGCGCGCCTCATCGAGCAGGAAGAGCGCGGCTTGGGCCACCTCATCGGGCGTGCCGTACCGGCGCTGGGGGACGGTCTGGCTCCAGCTCGCGCGGATGGATGGGGTATGCAGGGCGCGCGCCAGCGGCGTGTCGATGGGCCCAGGCGCGATGGCGTTCACCCGCACACGCGCGGACGCCAATTCCACCGCCATCACCTTGGTGGTCATGATGACACCCGCCTTGGTGGAGCCGTAGGCCACGCGCCCGATGTTGCCGGTGACACCGGACACCGACGAGAGATTGACGATGGAACCGCCCCCGCGCCGCGCCATGAGCCGCGCGGCTTCGCGCGACACGACAAACGTGCCGATGAGGTTCACCTCGATGAGCTTTCGGAAGAGCGCGGTGGAGGTGTCCAGACAGGGCACGTCGGCGGCGATGCCTGCAGAATTCACCACGCCCGCGAGCCGCCCCCCTTGGGCCTCGCATCGCGCCATGGCTGCTGTCACGGCCGTCTCGTCCGTCACGTCCAGCGTTTCAAATCTCACCAGCTCACCGTGGGCCCGCAATTCCTCGCGCGCCTGATCGAGGTTGCCCGGATGCGCGTCGGCCACCACGGTGTGCCAGCCTTGGGAGAGCGTCGCGCGTGCGATGGCCAGGCCAATCCCCGACGCGCCGCCGGTGATGAAGATCGTTTTGGTTTCAGTCATGATTTGCGTCGCCCCACGCGCTGCGGGGGCTTGAGGAATTGTTCAAACACATTGCGCGTGATGCGCGAAATGGCCTTGTCCACAAGGATCGAGCTGGGCCATGCGATGGATCCGGCGGAAAACACGCCGCCCCCCAAGGGCGTCTCGAAATGCGTGACCTCGGCGCCGCCGTCTGCCGCGTTCGTGCCGCGAGCAAGTACGCGTGCGTTGGCGGGCGAGCTTGGCGACACCTTGTCGGTCTCGTGCGCCGAGGCGCCGCCCGGACAGCGTCGGTGCAGGCTCTTTGTGCCAAAGAGGGCGCCCTTGCGCAGGCCGGTTCCGCGAAAGGCCCAGTGCGAAGGATCCACCACGCGAAAGGGCGCGCCGGTCATGGCGCCAGCTTCGGTGAACACCACGCCGAGCAAGCGGGCCTCCGACTCGACGTTGAGATGAAAGCGGCTCTCCAGCCCGCGCGCCTCGATGACGCGGCAGTCGCCGTTGCGCACCTCCATGGTGGAAGCGTCGGGAAACTTCACTTCGCAGTTGAGGCCATTGCCGCCCAAGTACACCAGCCTGCCGCCCTCCTCAAACACCCACCGCTTGACGCGTATGTACATGGCGCGCGACCAATACTCCGGATGAGTGCTGAGCACCAGCACGCGGTAGCGCGAGAGGTCCAGCGTGCCCCCGTGCAGCTGGGTTTCAGCGTAGAAGTCGTATGCGATTTTCTCACGCTCCAGCCAGCCCAAGAGTCGCCATTCGGCCGCCGCAACATGGCAGGCGGCACGGCCCTCGATGGGATCCGTGATGGCGGTTGCAAGGTCGATGTGGTTGATGGGCTCGGGCCGGTCAAACGAAAGGGGCGCGTACGATTCGCAGTCGTAGAACCGGTGGTCGGGATCGGTGTAGCGCTTTAGGTCGAGGCGGCTGTTGACGGTCGGACGCGCGGGCAGGGCGTCGGCGTTGATGTAGTTGCTGCGCCCGCCAAACGCGTTGTACGCGTTCCAGGTGATGTTGGACGCCAGCACTGCGACGGGTGCCGTGGGTTGAGCCGGCGCCACAATCCACGGAAATGAGAAGCACGCGCCGCCGGGGGTGCGCGCGTGAAAATAATAGAGGCCGCTGCGCGCAGGCGCCTCAACAAACTGCCGGTGGACGGCGTTATTGTTGTAGCCGCGCTGATTCCATGCCGCGCCCGTGCGCGTGTAGTCGCCATCAGGCGTCACCTGCGCCGTCGCCTGCGGGCCATGTTCGTCCCACCAGCCCAGTCCGCGAATGAGCTCCTTCTTCCAGCCGTATCGCCACAATTCGAGATGGTAGGGTTCCGCGGAATGGACACGGAACTCCGAGGACTCGCCGGCATGCACCCACTTGGGCCATGCGTAACCGTAGAGCGTGTTGGAGAGCAGCCGGAACTGCGCTGGCGGCTGGCCCGGCTTAAAATCAAGAGTGATGGTCTTGGCACCGAAGCCGGCCTTGTGAAAGGTGATGCGGTGCGGGCCTGGCTTGAGCGCTGCGTAGATGGCGCCGGTGGCGCGCGAGGTGGTCTCGAACGAGCCTTCCGCCGTTTCAATCTCCACGAGCGTGGCGGGCAGGGCAACGAAACGCTCGTCGCTGACAAAGCCGACCAGCTGGGTTGCGGGAGAGAAACCATTCATGATGTTTTAAGACTCGATACCGGGGGCGCGCGGCGTCGGCGGCCCATCCGGCTCCAGTTTTTTTGCAGGGTCCACAAACCACCAGCAGAGAGCCGCGACACAGAGCACGCCTGCCGCGATGAGAAAGAAGGGATCGAATTGGTCGCGCCCGGTGAAGCCCTGGGCCTTGCGCCAGTCGGCAAACCGGCCGAAGAGCACCAGTGACGTGACGGCGCCGAGCAATCCGGCCGCACCGTTGAGAAGGCCAAACACCGAGCCCACATGCCGGCCGGTGACCTCGATCGTGGTGATCCACCACACCGGCATCATATGGTTCATCGCCAGATAGCCCAGCGCGATCACCAAAGTCGCCGTCCACGCGTCCTCGATGCGCGTGCTCGCCGCCAGCGCCACGGCCGCAAAGAGGAGCAGCGGAAGGCCGCAGCGTGCAGGCCGCGCACCGCGCCGGTGCAACATGTCGTGCAGCCGCCCGCCTGCGAGCATCCCCACGGCGCCCGCAGCCAGCAGCACCGAAGCCATCCAGCTCGAAGGATCCGCGCCCACCCCGCGCCCTTCCTGAAGATACTTGGGAAACCAGCCAAAGAAGATGTAGGAGGTGAAGCTCGAGCAGGCGAGGATCGACACCAGCAGCAGCAGGTTGGTGGACTGGAAAATCCGGCGCCACGGGATGGGGTCGCGCGTGGTGCCCGCGCCCGGGCTGCCGATGATGTCCCGCTCGAGGCGGTTCACGCTGGGATGTTCGCCGGGGGTTTCGCGGAACCATCTCCAGAAGGCCCAAGCCCACAGCACGCCGGCCGCGCCAAACACCACGAAGGTGCGCCGCCAGCCCAGCGCGTTGATGCACACTTGCGCCAGCGACGGCGCCACGGCGCCTCCCAGCAGCGACGCGGCAAGCATGACGCCCTGCACGCGCCCGCGTTCGCCGGCTGCGAACCATCGCGAGATGACGCGGGCGGCGTTGGGATAGGCGCCCGCCTCGCCGGCACCAAAGAGAAAGCGCGTCGCCAGCAGCGAGGCAAATCCCCCCACTGCGCCTGTCAACGCCGTGAAGGCCGACCACCACACCACGATGCGCGTGAGGACGCCTCGGGCGCCGTGGCGGTCGCCCAGCCGCCCGGCGGGAAGCTCGCACACCGAGTAGGCAAGCGTGAATGCCGCCAGCACCCAACCCCAGCGCGTGTTGCTGATGTGCAGCTCGTCCTGAATGGGCTTGGCGGCCTGCGCGATGCAGATGCGATCCAGATAAAGCAGAAACGAAAGTCCGCACAGCAACCCCAGCAGCACGAAGCGCGCGCGCGTGGGTTGGGGGGGCGGTTGCATCGCGCGCGGGCAAGGCTGCGCACTAGCGGTCCACGCGGCGGCGCGCAAGTTCCGCCTCGTCCAGTTCCACGCCCAACCCCGGCCCGTCGGGAATGCGCGCGGCGCGTGGGCCCAAGGTGAGCGGCTCCTTGAGCAGACACGTCTCGTGGTAGAGCGGGCCTATGATGTCGGCGGGCCATTGCTCCGAGCGAATGTCCGTTAGCGCCGCAGCCGCGTGCAACATGGCCGCCGTGCCGATGCCCAGCTCCAGATTGCTACCCATGCAACACGAAAGCCCCGCCGCGCGCGCCGTGTGCACGGCCTCGGCCGTGGCAGCGATGCCACCGTTCTTGCCAGGGTACACGCTCACGATGTCGACCGCGCGGTGGGTGGCCAGATGCCACGCCTGCGCCGCGTGGAAGGCGCTCTCATCGGCCATCAGCGGAGTCGTGGTGACCCGGCGCAGTTGCGTCCACGCAGCCGGGTCGTCCACGGGAATGGGCTGTTCGATGAAGAGCAGATGGTGCGCGTCCAGTCGGGGAATCGTGCGCCGGGCCGTTGCGACGCTCCAGCCGCAGTTGCCGTCCACGCCGATGGGAATGCGCTCGCCCGCCACGGCGCGCACCGCGGCAACCCGCGCGAGGTCGCCCTCGGCATCCAGCCCCACCTTGACTTTGAGCGCACTCACGCCCCACGAAAGGAATCGCTCGGCCAGCTTCACGGCCGCGGGCGGATCAAACGCGCCGATCATGAGTTTAATCGGAACCTCCTCGCGCACCTTGCCGCCCAAGAGCGCCCACACAGGCTGGCCCAGCGACTTGCCCAGAATATCCCACAGCGCCATCTCGATGGCGGCCTTGGTGAAGGGGTTGAGTTTAAGAAGAAAATCCATCCGGGCGCGGACGGTGTGGATGCGCGTGGGATCCATGCCCTTGAGCGCGGGGGCGAGCAGGTCGCGGATGGCCGCCACCGTACCGCCGCTGGTTTCGCCGCTCCACAACGCCGAGACCGTGGCCTCTCCCAAGCCCGTGAGGCCCTCATCCGTGTGCACCTTCACGATGACGTAAGAGGAGACCGCGTGCTCGCCATGCGCCGTGCGCGTGGTCAGCCCCGCCTTCAACGGGACGCAGACAGGAATGGCGTCAATCGCAGTGATTTTCATGCACGCTAAAGCGGGTGGTTGAGCAAGAGAAGTACCCCAAGGCCACCGCCCCAGTCAAAATGTTCCACAGTGAGGTGGGGGAGGGGTGCGGAGGTCGCGGCTTCACCTTTCCAGCCGCCAGCCGGAGGGATCGGCCGTGAGGCGGGTATATCCCTTGTGCTTCGCGTAGAGGGTGTGCATCGCCTCGATGTTGTCGAAGAAACCCAAGATGTGGGCGGCACTGAACGATCCGCCTGCCTTCACCGGACGGCCGTGGATTTGCATCGAAGTGAGAAGCAGGGTGGCGCACCGTGCTGCTCAAAGAGGTTGGCAAAGGAGGGCCAACACCGTTCAATGGGGCCATGAATCCCACCCTTGCGTCCTTCATTTCACTGCTGCTCCTCGCGGGATGGACCGCCGCCCCTTGCAGGGGGGCAATCAGTGCCGTCCGCAGGACTGCCCCGGCGCAGCCGGTGCCCGCCGCAGGCGCAGCGCAGCGAGCGCCCACTCACGCCAACGTGGCCTACGGCAAGCACGAGCGGCAGGTCTTGGATTTCTACAAGGCCAAGTCCGACAAACCCGCGCCCGTGGTGTTTTACATTCATGGCGGTGGCTGGGTGTCCGGCGACAAGGCGCGGGTCGGCGGGCTCGAATCATTTCTGGCGGCGGGCCTTTCCGTGGTGTCCATCAATTACCGGTACTCGACCCAGGCGCATTTGGCCGGTGTGAAGCCGCCCGTGCAATGGCCGCTGGCCGATGCGGCGCGGGCGCTGCAATTTGTCCGAAGCAAGGCCACGGAATGGAACTTGGACAAGCAGCGCATCGGCGCCACTGGCGGCAGTGCGGGCGCGTGCTCGAGCCTTTGGCTGGCGTTTCATGACGACATGGCCGATGCCAAGAGTGCGGATCCCATCGCGCGCGAGTCCACGCGCCTGTGGTGCGCCGCCGTGCAGGGTGCGCAGACGTCGCTTGACCCCCAACAGCTCAAGGAGTGGACGCCCAACAGCCGCTATGGCGGACATGCGTTTGGGTTCATGCCCGACCCCAAGGACACCAAGACGCGCGACACGCAGTTTGCGGCTTTCCTGGCCGCGCGCGAAGAGGTGCTGCCGTGGATCAAGATGTACTCGCCCTACGAACACGTGTCGGCCGGCGATCCTCCGGTGTATCTGCACTACTCCGCGCCGCCCGCCTTGGGCCAGGAACAAAAGGACCCCACCCACACGGCCAACTACGGCGTGAAGCTGGAGGAGAAGTGCAAGGCCACGGGCCTCGAATGCGAACTGGTCTATCCAGGCGCGCCGCGCGTGAAGCACGCTAACCTCGTGGACTATCTGGTCGCAACGCTCAAGGGGCCGCACCCCCGGCAACCGGCTGCGCCGCGGTAACACCCCCTGCGGGGAGCACCTGCGGTGCGGCAATCAACATTTTGGCATCCGCCGGAATGTCTGTCTTGAGCGCGATCCGACCCTGATCGTCCTCGGATCAGCCTGTTCCGCCCGTGGATCAGCCTGTTATTGCCCCGGCGCAGCCGGTTCCGTCCGTGGATCAGGCTGTTATTGCCCCGGCGCAGCCGGTTCCGTCCGTGGATCAGGCTGTTCCATTGGCAAAGATCTGTTATGGCCGGGAATTTGAGACTAAGACGTCATGGTTCAATACGTCATGGCTCACAAAACTTTATTTAGTCTCTCTTGTTGCCATGCTCGCGTCGCTCACCAAGCACTGGTTATTCATTACTCTTGCCGTCGCCGGCTCCGCATACGTCTTGCTTCAAAAGAAAACGCATACGCTGATGCTGGGTGTGGACGGGAAAAAAAATGGCATGGCGCAGCCACGATAGCGACTTCATCAGTCGTGTTGTCCAAGCGCTTTCCCAGGCGATTGCCGCATCTGGCGGCGGACAAATATGTAAGGAGTGTGGTTCCATTGGTCTTCCTGTCCTTCATATGAAGGGAAGCGATAAGATTCAGACAATTCTCTGGTGGTTCGCGATCGTCCCCGGCCTTCTTTACCGGCAGTGGCGACTCGATTCATGCAAAGTGGTTTGTGGCTTTTGTGGAGGGAAGTTGGTGCTGGTTCGATCACATCGAGGTCAGCATTTGTGCCGCACCTATCGCGGATGAATGGAGTTGCCCG
This sequence comes from Verrucomicrobiales bacterium, assembly GCA_005809105.1. Lineage (GTDB taxonomy): Bacteria > Verrucomicrobiota > Verrucomicrobiia > Limisphaerales > UBA1100 > SYLI01. The sequence goes on from SYLI01000018.1 coordinate 9,722, forward strand.
CACGAAGCCTTGTGCTTGATGGGAGGGGCGCAATCGAGGAAAATCAAACGATGCTCCCGAAGGTTTTCTTTCCATTCATCGCCGCCCTGGCCATTGCCGGGGCGCCCCCTGCGGGGGGCAATCAACCATTGCCGTGCGCAGCACCTCCGCAGGGGAAGGGGATGTTCACTGAGCACTTGATCGCCGATAAGTACGGCTACGCCTACGGTGTTGCCGCGGCGGACTTGGATGGGGATGGCGACTTGGACCTGACCAGTGGCGACACGCGCGGCGACGCGCTCTACTGGTTTGAGAATAATGGCACCGGGAGTTTCCGCAGACATTTCATCCAGCAGAATGAACCCGGCTGGTTCGAGCGCCACGCCGTGGGGGATATCAATGGCGATCGCAAGCCCGATGTGGTCGTGGTTAAAAACCTCCACGGCCACTTGGTGTGGTTTGAGAACAGCGGCAAGCCCGCCGCCAGCGCCGCTTGGAAGCGGCATGTCATCACCACCGATTTGCAGCGCGCTTATGACGTCGTGCTCTTGGACCTCAATGCCGACGGGCGGCTGGATGTCGCCGCTTCGGCTTGGAATGGGAACCACATCGCGTGGTTTGCCAATCCGGGAAATGCGACGGCGGGGCAGATGTGGCGCAAGGAGATGATTGATCCGCAGCTTGCGGAATCGCGGACAATCCGCGCGGCCGATTTTAACGGTGATGGTCGCGCCGACCTGCTGGCCACCGGCAGGCTTGCCAACGTTACGGCGTGGTACGAGCGGACGGCCGACGCCGCCGCAACGTGGAAGCGTCACGTCATCGATGAGAGGTCGCCCCAGCCCGTGCATGGGCAGCCGGTGGACTTGGATGGCGATGGCGACATGGACGTGGTGATGGCGCTGGGGATGCTTGCGGCGGCGGGGCAGCCGGAGACGAATGCGGTGGTGTGGTACGAGAATCTGGGAAAAGGTGCGCAGTGGAAAAAGCATCTCGTGGGAGACCTGCCCTTTGCCTTTGAGGCCGTGGCGGCAGACTTGGACGGCGACCGTGACCTTGACGTGGTGGGCACGGCGTGGGGCGGAACGGGGCAGGTGGTTTGGTTTGAGAACAGCGGCGACGCGAAGGCCCGTTGGGTGCGGCATGTGATCAAGGGTGCGTGGCCGCGCGCCAACCAGCCGGTGATCGCCGACTTGGATGGAGACCGGCGCCCTGACATCGCAGCCACGGCGGAGAATGGTTCCAACGAACTGCGTTGGTGGCGCAATGTCCTAGGGAAACCGCGCCCGTGAATGACCGCGACACGCTTTGCCTTGATGCGCGCACAACGGCGCATGTGAGGTGATTAGGAGGTGTGTTCACTCCATTAGGCGCAGGCATCGATTGCAAAAAACACCTTGTGAAAGAAATCACAAATCCACTTGCACCGAAGTTCGGGTTCAGTATCATGCGCCGGGTTTTGCGTTCTTAGATGTCCAACATCTTTCCAAAATGGACCAACCGGCTGCCGCTTTTGGTGCTGGTGGGCGGGCTGCTACTGGGTGGCGGCGTGGTGACGGGGGTGACCTATTATTTTACGCCCAAGTACGCCAACGTCGGCTACCAGCCGTTGCAGCCGGTTTCCTTCTCGCACAAGATTCACGCCGGGGAACTGGGCATGGACTGCCGCTACTGCCACAACGGCGTGGAGAAGTCGTGGTTCTCGAACGTGCCGGCGGCTTCGACTTGCATGAACTGCCACGGGGTGGTGCTCAAGGATGACCCGCGGCTGGCGCCGGTGCGCGAGAGCCACGAGAAGCACACGCCGCTGCCCTGGGTGCAGATCCACAAGACCCCGGACTACGTCTACTTCAACCACTCGGTGCACGTGAATCGCGGCATCTCCTGCGTGCATTGCCACGGCAAGATCACGGAGATGGACGAGGTGCGGCATGAGAAGTCCTTGAGCATGGCCTTCTGCCTCGACTGCCACCGCAACACCCACGAGAAGATTCGCCCCTTGGAGCAGGTGTACAACCTGGACTGGAAGGGCGAGGGCTTCGCGCCTGAACGCGAGGGCCGCGCGCTGGCTGGCAAGCTGGGCGTGGAGGGCTCGCAGAGCTGCTCGGTCTGTCATCGATGAGCGCACTCGATTCTCAAATGGAAGGCGCCCCGGGAGTGCAGTACTGGCGCGGTTTGCAGGCCCAGGGGCTGCTGCCCGAAAACGTGCCGCACACCGCCCTAGAATTCCCGAAGGATGCGGACCGGATGGATCCGGATTTTTCGCGCCGCGACTTCATGAAGTTGATGGGCGCCTCCTTTGGTCTGGCCGGTCTTGCTGGACTCGGGGTGGCGTGCCGGCGTCCGGTGGAGATGGTCGTGCCCTTTGGGCAACAGCCCGAAGGCTACACGCACGGCGTCGCGCAGTATTTCGCCAGCGCCCGGCCCACGCGCACCGGCGCGGTGCCTCTCCTGGTGGAATCGAACGAAGGCCGGCCCACCAAGGTCGAGGGCAACCCGGATTTCCCTGGTGGCAATGGCAGCACCGACCTGCATACGCAGGCGGCGATTCTCAATCTGTATGACCCCGACCGCGCGTCGGTCTTCCGGGGCGAGAAGGGTGAAACGCTGTCGCGGTCGGAGGCGCTTCAAAAATTGCGCACCGACGTCGTGCCGACGGCGCGCAACAACAACGGCGCGCACGTGGCGTTTTTGTTGGAGCCGGGCACATCGCCCACTCGCCTGCGGCTCCTGGCTCGCGTCAAGGAGACGCTCCCCGCCGCGAAATTCTACCAATGGGATCCGCTGGGTTTGGACGTTTCTGCACGCGCGTCGGAAGCCGCATTTGGCAAGCCGGTGCGCCCTCACTACCACCTGGACCGGGCCGACGTGATTCTGTCGCTGGACTGCGATTTCATCGGTGGTGAGGAGGACTCGCACCGGCACATTCGCGATTTCGCCCGGGGGCGCAAGCTCAACACGACCACGGCGCGCAACATGTCGCGCCTCTACGTCGTGGAGCCGCTGATGACCCTCACCGGCGCCAGTGCCGACCATCGACTGCGCCTGCGTGCGGGCGACGTGGCCGGAGTCGCCGCGGCCCTCGCAGGGCGGCTGGGGTTGCCGGGGTTTGACGACAAACACCTTCCTTCCTCGGTGAAGGCCTCGTGGCTCGATCAATGCGCTGGCGACCTGCGCGGTGCATCCGGCAGGGTCGCGGTGCTGGCCGGGCACCGCCAGCCGGCCGCCGTGCATCAACTGGCGCAGGCGCTCAACGAAGCCCTCGGAGCCATCGGCGTTGAGGCCGATCACAAGCGGCCGGTGGAAATGCTTCCCGGCGTTCATCCAGCGGATGACTGGAAGGCGCCGGTGCACGGAGGCCTTGATGAACTGGTGAGCGAACTCAATGCCGGAAGGGTGCGCGAGCTTGTCATTCTTGGCGGCAATCCCGCCTACACCGCGCCGGCGGACTTGAACTGGGCCCAAGCCCAGGCCAGGGCCAAAACCGTCGTGCGGTTGGGCGATCATGCCGACGAATCCTCGCGCGGTTGCACGCTGCATCTGGGAAAAGCGCACTTTCTGGAATCGTGGGGCGACGCGCGAACCACCGACGGAACTCTCGTGCCGGTGCAGCCGCTCATCCAGCCTTTGTTTGGCGGCTTGTCCGAGCTGGAGGTGCTTGCGGAATTTGCCGGTGTCAACCGTGCCGGCGCGCACGAGCTGGTGCGCGAAACGTTCCGCGAGTTGACCGGCGCCGAGAACTTCGAGGATCGCTGGAAGCAGTTTCTCCATCAAGGCTTCTGGCCCGGAAGCGAATCGCCGGTGGAGGCCGTCAAAGGTGCCAAGACCTCGCCTCTGGCGCCGGCGGGCGAGGGGCTTGAGGTGATTTTCACGCGTGATCACAGCGTGGAAGACGGGCGTTATGCCAACAACGGCTGGCTGCAGGAGCTGCCCGATCCCATCACCAAGATCACTTGGGACAATGCCATTCTCGTGAGCCGCAAGACGGCCGAGGCTCAAGGCTGGCAGAACGGGTTGCGCCTTGCATTGACCGTGGGGCCGCGCTCGGTGGAGGGGCCGGTGTGGATCCAGCCCGGCCAGGCCGACGGCACGCTGGCGCTGGCGCTGGGGTATGGCCGCGATCCGAAGGCCTTCGGCGGGCGCATTGCCTGCTTTGGTGGCAAGGCCGTGGGTTTTAACGCCTACGCCATCCGCACGGCGGGGCGCCTGCATTTTGATTCCGGCGCCAAGGCGGCACTGGCGCGCGGCACTCACAAGTTCTCCTGCACGCAGGATCACTGGTCGATGGAAGGTCGCGCGATTGTGCGCGAGGCCAATCTGGAGGGCGAATCCGGGTATGCCAAGAAGCCCGACTTCGCGCGGCAGATGGACTTGGACGCGCCCGAGCACGCGCGTCACACGATTGATCCCAAGACCGGCAAGCCCTATCAGATTTACGAGCACCCCTACAACGAGCGGCCCAAGCTCAAGAATGCGGCCGTCCAGTGGGGCATGTCGATTGACCTCAACTCCTGTGTCGGCTGCAACGCGTGCGTGGTTGCCTGTCAGAGCGAGAACAACATCCCCATCGTGGGCAAGGAGCAGGTGGGCAAGGGGCGTGAGATGCACTGGCTGCGCATCGACCGCTACTACACCGGGTTTGCCGGCGACCCCCACCACCGCGACACCGGGACGGATGCCGGGCAGTCGGCCCTTCATTGGATTGACGATCCGCAGGTGGTGCAGCAGCCCATGCTCTGCCAGCACTGCGAGTCGGCCCCGTGCGAAAGCGTCTGCCCCGTCAACGCCACCGTCCACGACGACGAGGGCTTGAACGTCATGGTGTACAACCGCTGCATCGGCACGCGGTACTGTTCCAACAACTGCGCATGGAAGGTGCGCCGGTTCAATTTCTTTGATTACAACAAGCGGCCGATCACCGCGCTCTACCAGGGGTTCCTCGCCAGCGTGGAGAAGGACGATCCCGGCGCGTGGGACGTGCTCAAGCTGGCGAAAAATCCGGACGTCACGGTGCGCATGCGCGGCGTCATGGAAAAATGCACCTACTGTGTGCAGCGCATCGAGCAGGCGAAGATCGCCCGCAAGCTCGCGGCCAGCCGTGAGTATCGCGACGCCGTGGCGCGTGATGGCAAGGGCCACGCGGTGGACGCGGTGGTGCCCGACGGGACTGTCCGGACGGCCTGCCAGCAGGCGTGCCCGGCGGAGGCAATCTCGTTTGGCAACATGGCCGATCCAGAGAGCCTCGTCTCGCAGTTGAAGCGGCTGCCCCGCAACTACGCGGTGCTGGGTTTCCTGGACACCAAGCCGCACACGACCTACCTGGCGCGCGTGCGCAATCCCAATCTCAAGGTGCCCGGCCCGTACGACGGCTACTACACCAAGCCGCTCAGCTCGCAGGACTACGACTCCAAGGCCGCGCATCCTGATGCGCATGGCACGCAGGGTGATCACGGCGCCGCGCCGGGGAGCCACAAAGAAGGAGGGCAGCCATGAGCGCGCACGCGCCCACGGATTCGTCGCCCGCGTACAGCACCACGACGCCGCCCGAATTGCAGCGGGTGCCGCTGGTGTTGGGGCAGCGGTCGCTGGGTTGGATTTCCGATAAGATTTCCAGCATCGTCGAGGGCGACACCCCGCGTTGGTGGTGGTACGCGTTCATCCCCAGTTTCCTCATCGCGACGCTGGGCTTCGCGGCCATCGGCTACATGATCACGACGGGCATCGGCGTGTGGGGCCTCAACAACCCGGTCATGTGGGGCTGGGCGATCGTCAACTTCGTGTGGTGGATCGGCATCGGCCACGCCGGCACGCTCATCTCGGCCATCCTCTTTCTGCTGCGGCAGAAATGGCGCACGTCCATCAACCGCGCTGCGGAGGCCATGACCATTTTTGCAGTGATGTGCGCGGGCATTTTCCCGGCCATTCACGTGGGACGCGTGTGGTATCTGTGGTATCCGCTGCCGATTCCCAATGGCAACGACATCTGGCCCCAGTTTCGTTCGCCTCTGTTGTGGGACGTGTTCGCGGTGTCTACCTACTTCACGGTGTCGCTGCTCTTCTGGTACATGGGATTGATCCCCGATCTGGCAACGCTGCGTGATCGGCTGAGGGTTCAGGCGCTGCGACTGACCGATCCAGCCGCGAAGTTCATCAACAAAGCCAAGCAGGCGCTTTATGGATTCTTCGCGCTGGGTTGGACAGGCTCCAACCGGCATTGGAGCCACTACGAGAAGATGTATTTGCTTTTGGCGGGGCTCTCCACGCCGCTGGTGTTGTCGGTCCACTCCATCGTGTCCTTCGACTTTGCCGTGTCGCAGGTTCCCGGATGGCATACCACGATCTTCCCGCCGTACTTTGTGGCGGGGGCGATCTTCAGTGGATTTGGCATGGTGCTGACGCTGATGATTCCAATGCGCAGCCTCTTCAAGCTGGAAGAGATCATCACCGAGCGCCACATCGAGCTGATGTGCAAGGTGACCCTGGCGACCGGCTCCATCGTGGGCTACGCCTACGGGATGGAATTTTTCATCGCTTGGTACGGGGGCAGCCCCTACGAGCTCTACGCGTTCAAGAACCGCGCCTTTGGACCCTACTGGTGGGCCTACTGGATCATGGTGAGCTGCAACGTCATCAGCCCGCAGTTCTTCTGGTTCAAGAAAGTGCGCACCAACATGGTGGCGGTGTTTGTCCTCTCCATCTTTGTCAACATCGGCATGTGGTTTGAGCGCTTCGTGATTGTCGTGACGTCGCTGCACCGTGACTTCCTCCCCGCCAGCTGGGGCCATTACGGGCCGACCTGGGTGGACGTGGTCACCTACGTGGGCACGATGGGCTTCTTCATGACGCTCTTCCTGCTCTTCATCCGGTTCCTGCCGCTGATCGCCATTTCCGAGGTGAAGGGGGTCACTCCGCAGGCCGATCCCCACCATGAACTGGGCGGCGCGACACGGGAAGGAGCCCGCGGATGAGCCGCGCCCACGGCATTCTGGCGGAGTATCCGACGCCCGCGGCGGCGATGGCGGCGGCCGTGCGCGTGCGCGACGCAGGCTACTCGCGATGGGACGTGCACACGCCCTTTCCGGTCCACGGGATGGACGAGGCGATGGGCCTCAAAAACTCGCCGGTGGGCTGGTTCACTTTTCTGGGCGGCTTGAGCGGCTACACGGGCGGCATGCTCATGATCTGGTTCATGAACGCCTACCACTACGACATCGTGGTGGGCGGCAAGCCGCTCTTCAGCGGGTTTTATGCGTTCCCCGTCTGCTACGAGCTGACGATCCTACTCGGCGCCTTCGGCTCGATTCTGGGCATGCTCATCCTCAACCGGCTGCCGCGATGGCATCATCCGCTTTTGAGCAACCTGCGCTTTGCGCAAGTCACGCACGACAAGTTTTTCCTCGTCATCGAATGCGACGACGTGAAGTACGACGAAGCCCGCGCCCGCGCCCTCCTGCAAGCAGGCGCGGACCACATCGAGATGGTGGAGGACGACTAGCATGCGCCTCATTTTTGCAGGAATGGCGGTGTTGGTGCTGCTCGTGGTGGGGCTCTTGGGATTTCGGGGCAGCTCCTCTCGCAAGCCCCCGCTGGAAATCTTTCCCGACATGGACCGCCAGCCCAAGCTGCGGCCCATGGAGCCCAACCGGTTTTTCCCCAACGGAATCAGCTCGCAGCCCACGCCCGAGGGGGCCGTGCCCCGCAGCCGCCCCGTGGTGGACCGTGAAGGCCGCAAGGTTTTCCCCTACCAGAATGACCATCCGGTCAACAGCGGGCGGGTCGCCGGCACCACCAACTATCTGACTCTGTCGCCGCTGCCGGTATCGCGCGAAGTCGTCGCGCGCGGTCGCGAGCGTTACGCCATCAGCTGCGTGCCCTGCCACGGCGAACTGGGCGACGGGCAGGGCATGGTCACCCGCATGGCCGTGGGCATGGCGGCTGCCAATCTGCATGATCCGGCCATCGTGCGCATGGCCGACGGCCAGCTTTACCGCACGCTGGCCTTTGGCAGCAAGGAAGGGCAGGGAGTGATGAAGGGTTACGCTTCGAACATCGACGTGGCCGACCGCTGGGCCATCGTGGCCTACCTGCGCGCCCTGCAGTCCTCGCGCCTTGCCAGCCTCGAGGAATTGAAGAGCTTGGAGAAGGCTCAGCCGGGCACCGTGCCCGCCGCGCTCTTGCAGCCCAAATCGAATTGACGATGAGCGCCCACGCCACTGCCGCCGCGCACGCCCACGCCGAGGATCATGTCCCGACGATGTGGGAGCGCCTTCCTTGGATGGCGGCGGCGCTGGGCTTTTTGGGTTGTCTGGCCGGCTACGTGTTCGAGGGGCCCAAGAATTTTGCGCACGCGTATCTCGTTGCGTTCATGTTTTTCCTGAGCCTCGGGTTGGGCGCGTTCTTCCTCGTGGTGATTCACCACCTCTTTGATGCGTACTGGTCGGTGCCCACCCGTCGGTTTCTGGAACACCTGGCCTGTCTGCTCCCGTGGATGGCGCTGTTCTTCCTGCCCATCGGTCTCTTGAGCGGCGACCTTTACTACTGGATGAACGTGGATCCTGCAAAGGATCACTCGCTGGCCGTCAAGCAGGTGCTCTTTAACAAGGCCACTTGGGGCGTGGCCAGTGCAGCCCTCTTCGGGATCTGGTGGCTGTGGACGCACCGGCTGCGCGGCTGGTCGCTGCGCCAAGACGAGACGGGCGCGGCCGAGTGCACGACTGCCATGCGCCGCTGGGCGGCCTCGGGCATCTTCGTGTTCGCCTTTTCGCTCACGGCCGCGGCGATTTTCTGGATGAAGTCGCTGGAGCACCAGTTCTTCTCCACCATGTACGGCGTGTACTACTTTGCGGGGAGCGTGTGGATGACGCTGGCCACGGCCTACGCCATCGCGCTGCTGTTGCGGCGTTCAGGGCGTGTGCCGATGATGGGCCAGGAACAATTCCACAGCCTCGCCAAGCTGCTCTTCGCCTTCACAGTGTTTTACGCGTACATCCACTTCTCGCAGTACTTCCTCATCTGGAACGCCGCCATGCCGGAGGAAACCTTCTGGTACGCCAAACGCGAGCAGGGCACCTGGGCCATCGTGGGCTGGGTGATCATCCTCGGCCACTTTGTGCTGCCCTTCCTGGTGCTGCTGCGCATCGATGCCAAGCTCAGCACCAAGGTCGTCATTCCTATTTTCGTCTGGGTGTGGCTGATGCACCATCTGGATCTCCAGTTTAACATCATGCCACTGGTGCAGCCCGAGGGCCCGGCCTTCCTGATTTCCACCTTGGGTGCGCTGCTGTTCATCGGTGGCCTGCTCGCTGCGCTGTTCCTCTGGGACCTGCGCCGGCATCCGGCCTTCCCGTTAAAGGATCCGCGCATGGGAGAGGTGGTCCGCCACTGACATGAGCAATCCCGGCACCCATTCCAATCATCGCGGCTGGCAGGCCTACGAAGTGGCGGCCGTATTGCTCGTGGTGCTCCTGGCCGTGTGGGTTTGGGGCCGCGCGCTTGAAGGATCGCGTGGCGAGGCGCCGGGCACGGCGCGCGCCAAGGAGCGTCAGGACAAGCTCACGCAAAGCCGCGAGCAGGCGCGTCAGGAACTGGAAAGCTTTGGCGCTCTGGATGGCCAGCGCTTCCGCATTCCCGTCAGCAGGGCGATGCAAGAGGCCGCCGATGCGATGGCCAAGGATCCGGCCGCCTTCCGCTCCGACCTGCTCCAACGTCTTCCGCCTGCGCCAGAGACCCCCGCGGCACCGGTGGCACCGGCGGGCAACCAGAGCAACTGATTCATGAGCTGCCACGCCTCAACCCACGCGCACGCCTGCGGCCCCGCGACGCCAGAAACCGTGGACGCCTCGTGCCGTGGCGCCGTGCTGCTGCTGTTGGGCAGCGCGCTCGGCTGGCTGGTGCTCTCCACGCTGGCGCAGGTGCTGGCCTCGCTCAATTTCCATTCTCCTTCGCTGCTGGCGGGTTGCTCATTTCTGAGCTACGGACACCTCCAGTCGCTGGCGGGCACGGCGTTCATCTTCGGATTTGGCGGTAACGCGGCCTTCGGAATTTCCCTGTGGCTCTTGGCGCGCCTGCGCCAGACGGGATTGAGGCTTCCCGTCTCGGCGATTCTGGGAGGCATGGTCTGGAATGTGGGAGTCACTGCGGGCGCGCTGGGCATTCTGCAGGGTGATGCCAGCGGCTACGAAGGCATCGAACTGCCGCTCTACGCGCTGCGCCTGGTGATTGCCGGAGGCGCGATGATCGCGCTTTGCGCCGTGCTCACCTACCTGGCTCGATCACAGGAGGAATTGTACCCCAGTCTTTGGTATGTGCTGGCGGGGTTGGTGGTGTTGCCTGCGGCATTGGCGACGGTCTATCTGGCGCTTGGGGATGACCCGGTGCGCGGCGTGGCGCAAGCCAGCACAAGCTGGTGGGCGGCGTCGGCGCTGCGGGTGCTCTGGCTGGGTTCGATGGCTCTGGCGGCGGTGTTTTATTTCGTGCCCAAGCTGGTGGGAACACCGCTCTACAGCAGGCAGCTGGCTGGATTTGGATTCTGGGGACTGCTCTTGCTGGGCGGCTGGGTCGGCGTTCCCGCCGAGGCGCCCGTGCCGGCATGGATGACCCGGATGGGTGCCTTTGCATGTGTCCTCATGATCTTCCCGCTGTTCGCGGTGGTGTGGAACGTCCACCGCACCATTGGCGCCAATGCCGTGATGATGTCGCAGGATCTGACCCTTTCCTATCTTGGATTTGCACTGCTGTGCTTTCTGCTCTCAGGCTTGGCCGGCGTGTTGCAGCCCGTGCACGCGCACACCACGCAGTTCACGCTTTTCCCCGTGGCGGTGAAGCACCTTTGGAGCTTCGGTTTTGTCGTTATGACCGTACTGGGGGCCTGTGTTTACATGACGCCCCGGCTCGTCGGCCGCGACTGGGCAGGTGCCGGATGTCTTCGTTCCAATTTCAAGGTGGCCACGGCGGGGGTGCTGCTGCTGGTGATTCCGCAGCTCTTGGGCGGCTGGATGCAGGGGCAGGGTTTGAATGACGCGGCGCAGGCGTACTCCAACCTACCGGCCAAGGCGCTCATGGCGCTGCGCGCGGCGTTCTTGGGCGAACTGCTCTTGCTGGTGGCCGCACTCATGGCTTTGAGCAATTTTCTCCGGCTGTTGGGCCCCGCGTGTTGCGGAGGCTGCTGCCCGCTGGAGTTTTTCCGCATGATCCGGCAATCCAAGAACACGCGGGGTGCTGCATGAACCGCGTGCCCCTGCTCATCGCCTGCATCTTGCTCGCGCTGGCGCCGGCGTGGTTCTCGCTCGTGCGGATCGCCGCCCGGCAACAGTCCAGTCTGGCGCCGCATACCCGCGGCGAGTCGATCTATCCGCAGGACCGCGTTGGCCAGGCCAAGATGGGCCGCGAGGCTTACCGCGCCAATGGCTGTTACCATTGCCACAGTCAGCAGGTGCAGCAGGGTGCCGTCGTCTACAATCTGTTCCTGACGGGTTCGGGCGCCAATCGCGAGGGGTTGCTTTCCGCAATGGGTCGCCGCGTGGAGGCCGCCAATGCCACCGGCAATCAGGTGCAAACCAAATCGTGGTCGGCCGCGAGGGATGCAGGCGCGTTGCACACGGCGCTCTTTCTTAACACCGATGATTTCAAGACGCTGGACGAAGCCAGACTGGCGCAACGGCCGGAGGCCGGGGTTGCTCTGAAGCTCGAAGCGTCGGCGCGATTGGAGGCGCTCAGTTTGGCGGCGCTGGCCGACAAGAACGAGATTGCGCGTGCGCGCCGACTGCTCAAGCTGCCGCAAGAGGAGAATTCGACCGCGCCCGTCAAAGCCGACAAGCCGGGCTTATTCCTTGCTGGACCGGTGGGCTGGACTGAGGCCCGGGCGGCCGTTGCGGCGTTAAAAAACGCTGGGGGCGTTGTGCTCATGCAGCCCGAACTCGCGCCCGTGGCCCAAGGCCAGCCGGTGGGCGACACGGTGGCGCATGGCGGCTCCACCGCGTGGGGTCAGCGCCGCAGCGTTGGCCGCGACTATCTGTTTGAAACTCCCCTCATGCTTGGCTCGCAGCGCATCGGGCCCGATCTGGCGCATCTGGGCGGCCGGTGGAAGGGCGACGCATGGCATTACCAGCATCTCTATAATCCCCGCGCCCAGGGAGTGGGCCATCCAAAGTCAGTGATGCCCCCCTACCGATTCCTGTTCACCCGCAGGGCGGGAGCCAAAATGTCAGAGGCGGAGATGGCGCAGGGCGGCTTTGTGTCGGGCAACGAAGTGGTGCTTCCAAAGCCGGAGGCGCGCGCCTTGGTGGCCTATCTTCGCAGTCTGGAGCAGCCTGATCTGTTGCCGGAGGCGCCTGCGCCCAAGTCTCGCGCGGCAGTCCTTCGCCCCAATCCATGAGCGCACCTCAAGTCCACAAGCCCCAGCCGGATTCACCGGAGCCCACGGCAGCCGTGGCGCCGATGTCCGTGGCGGTGTTCGTTGCGCTGGCGGTGGTGCTCCATGCGGGCATGACCAGGGTGGACCGCGCGGCGGGCGCCTTCTCGCCACTGGTGTACGCGCCCTATTCGTCCGAAGAGGAATGGCAGGCGATGGCGGCACGGTCGCCCCTGGAGCTTCAGCAGGAACGTGGCGCGGCGATTTTCAAGGGCAAGGGCGGCTGCATGGGCTGCCATCAGGCGGGTGGCGAAGGTTCCACGGGTCAGAACACGCCGCCGCTGGCGGGGTCGGAATGGGTGCTCGCCGACAAGCCCGACCGCATCGTACGCATCGTGCTGCACGGGCTGAGCGGCCCGGTGAGCGTGAAGGATCGCGTGTGGACGGGAGGCACGATGCCGCCGGTGGGAGCCAATCTGTCCGAGGAGGAGATTGCCGATGTGCTCACGTACATTCGCAGCGCCTGGGGCAACGCGGCCCGGCCTGTGGACGTGAAATCCGTAAAACTGATTCGCGACGCCGTGGGCTCCCGCGCCAAACCCTGGACGGCGCCGGAACTGGAAGCCGTGCCCGTCAGCGCGGGCAAGTGATCCCCGACTGCGCCGGGCTTGCCACCCACGCAAGCTCTGCCATTCTTGCCTTCATCCATGAAGGCTGCATCGCTCCTTTCTCTCCTGCTCCTTTGGCTGCCGCTTGACGCCGCCCCATTCCGCGTCGCGCCCTTCAGCGCCGACGTCACCGTGCCCATGGGGCATGGCATGATGGGCGGCCTGTGGAAATCCAAATCCGTGGCCGACCCCTTGCTGGCGCGCGGCATCGTTCTCCTGGGCGGCGACAAGCCGGTGGTGTTTGTTTCGGTGGACTGGTGCGAAATCCGCAACGCGGCGTTTGACCGCTGGCGTCTGGTGCTGGCCGAGGCTGCGGGCACCGATCCCCTGCGCGTGATGGTCAGCTGCATCCATCAGCACGACGCGCCCGTGGCTGATCTTGAGGCGCAGCGCATGCTTGAGGAGCGCAAGCTGGCCGGCAGCATCTGCGACCTTGAATTCCATGAGAAGGCCGTGCGCGCCGTGGCAGCGGCGGTGCGAGAGGCCATGAAAACGCCGCGCCTCGTCACGCATGTGGGGCTGGGCCAGGCGAAGGTCGACCGCGTGGCCTCCAACCGCCGATACGTGCTGCCCGACGGCAAATTTTCATTCGGACGCGGCAGCGCCAGTGGCAAGAACGTGCTCGCGGCCGGGGCGCCCGAAGGCACGGTCGATCCGTGGCTCAAGACGCTCAGCTTCTGGGACGGCACCAACGCCATCGCCGCGCTGAGCGGCTACGCAACCCATCCCATGAGCTACTACCGCACGGGCGATGTTTCGGCAGACTTCCCCGGCGATGCCCGCGCGCGGCGCCAGAAGGAAACGCCCGGCTGCCTGCAGGTATATTTTTCAGGCGCCAGCGGCAACGTCACTGCAGGTAAATACAATGACGGCGCCCGGACCAACCGCGCCGTGCTAGCGGGCCGCCTGCACGACGCCATGACGCGCGCATGGAAGGAGACACAGCGGCAACCCCTCCAGCGCGTTGACTTCCGCAGCACCACGGTGCGGCTGGAACCGCGGAACCATGCCGGATTTACCGTGGAGGATCTCAGGGGCAAACTCAAACCCGGCATCGACCCATTTCAACAATGTCTCGCGGCCATGGGGCTGAGCTGGCGTGCGCGCGCCGATGCCGGCCACAAGATTGACGTGCCGGTGCTGGATTTTGGGCCGGCCCAATTGCTGTTGCTGCCCGGAGAGAGCTATGTGGAATACCAGCTCGCCGCCCAGCAGATGCGCCCCGACTCGTTCGTGCTGGTCGCCGGTTACGGCGAATGCGCGACCGGCTACGTGCCCACCGAGAAGCACTGGGAGGAGGGCGACGGCAATCTGGGCGACTGGTGCTGGGTGCATCCCGGCGCGGAAAAACCGCTCTTGGATGCCATCCGCAGAGTGCTGGTGCCGGTGAAATGACGCGCGGCGGCCCCTACTAGTCTTGCGTGCGAAACGCCCACGCGCACAGCGAGGGCAGCACCAGAAGCGTCAGCACCGTGGAGGTGAGGATGCCCCCCATGACGACGGTGGCCAGCGGGCGTTGCACCTCCGCCCCCGTGCCCGAGGCAAACGCCATCGGCAGGAAGCCCAGCGCCGCCACCAGTGCCGTCATCAGCACGGCGCGCAACCGCAGCAGCGAGCCCGTGCGCACCGCGGAGAGTAGATCGCCTCCCCCCGCGCGCTGTTGCTGGATGAAGGTCACCAGCACGAGTCCGTTTAACACCGCCACACCCGATACGGCGATGAACCCGACCCCGGCCGAGATGGAGAAGGGCATCCCGCGCATTGCAAGGGCGGCCACGCCGCCCGTCAGCGCCAGCGGCACGCGCGTGAACCCCAGCAGTGCGGGTTTCGCCGCACCCAGCGCTGCGTGCAACAGCAGGAAAATCATCACGAAACAGACCGGCACCACGAAGGCCAGCCGGTTGCGCGCACTCAAGTAATGCTCGTACTGGCCGCCCCATTGCGTCCACAGACCCGGCGGCAGCGCCGCCCCGCGCACCACGGCCGCCTGCGCCTCGCGGACGAATCCGCCCAGGTCGCGCCCGCGCACGTTGGCCACCACCGTGATCCGCCGCTGGCCGTTGTGGCGGCTCACCTGGAAGGGGCCTTCGCCCTCGTCCAGATCGGCCAGCAGGCGCAGGGGAAGCACGTGCGGCAGGCCGGTGTGGTGCGGGTTGTTGGCCAGCGTCACTGCGTTGGGCCCTTCGTGAGGCTTTGCGGGCAGGGGCACGGGCAGATCGTCCAACTGCCGGCGGTCGGTGCGCACGGCTTCGGCCAGGCGCACCACCACGTCGAAACGCTTGTCGCCCTCGAAGATCTGCCCTGCGGCATGACCACCCACCGCGCTGGTCACGGTGTCCACGATGTCGGCACCGGTCAATCCATGGCGGGCAAGCGCGCCCACCTTGGGGCGCACCGTCAGCATGGGCATTCCGGTCGTCTGCTCAAGGCGCACATCGGCGGCGCCGGCCACCGCCTGCAGCGTTTGGGCCACGCGCGATGCGGCTGCCCTCAGCTCGTCCATGTCGCTGCCGTACACATGCACCGCCACGTCGGCGCGGGTGCCGGCGATCAGTTCGTTAAACCGCATCTGAATGGGCTGGGTAAACTCGTAATCGTTGCCCGGCACGGCCTCCACCACCTCGCGCAGGCGCTGCTCCAGTTGGCCGCGAGAGAGCCTTGGATCGGGCCACGCCGCGCGATCCTTGAAGGTGATGAACGTGTCCGACACATGGGGCGGCATGGGGTCGGTGCCCAGATCAGTCGTGCCCGTTTTGGAGAACACCACCGCCACCTCCGGCAACGTGCTGATGGCCCGTTCCAGCTGCAGTTGCATCTCCGTGGCCTGATCCAAGCCCGTGCCGGGAATGCGCACGGCGTGCATGGCGATGTCGCCTTCGTCCAGCACGGGGATGAACTCATGGCCGAGCCGTGTGAAGAGCACGAGCGCGCCCGCACAGAGGAGCGTCGCGCCAGCCACCACCATGCGTGAGTGGCGCAGCGATCCGTCCAGCCACGGTGCGTAGAGCCGGCGCGCGCCGCTCATGAGCGGGTTCTCCGCCTCGGAAACCGGGCCGCGCACGCACAGCGCCACCATCGCCGGCACAAACGTCAGCGACAGGACAAACGCCCCCGCCAAAGCGAAGATCACCGTCAGCGCCATGGGGTGGAACATTTTCCCCTCCACACCGGCCAACGCCAGGATGGGAATGTACACGATGATGATGATGGCCTCGCCGAACACCGTGGCGCGTCGCACCTCGTGACTGGCGTGGCGCACGGTTTCCAGCCGCTCCTCGCGCAGCAGCGGCCGGCCCAGTTCCCGCTGGCGTTCCGCCAGCCGGCGCAGGCAGTTCTCCACGAGGATCACCGACCCGTCCACGATGAGGCCGAAGTCGACCGCGCCCAGGCTCATCAGATTGCCGCTGATGCCCGCCGCCACCATGCCCGTGGCCGCCAGCAGCATGGAGAGCGGGATGGCCAGGGCCGTGATGCACGCCGCGCGCACGTGCCCCAGCAGCGCCAGAAGCACCACCACCACCAGCACCGCGCCGTAAAAGAGGTTGTGCTGCACGGTCGCGATCGTGGCGTTGACCAGTTTGGAGCGGTTCAGAAGCGGCGTGATGGCGATGTCCGGCGGCAGGCTGCGCTGCACTGCAGGCAGCTGCTCTGCCACGGCGCGCGCCACGGCGCGGCTGTTGCCACCCGTGCGCATCAGCACCGTGCCCACCACCGTCTCGCGTCCCTCGTGCGATGCGCTGCCCTGCCGCGCCGCGCCGGCGACCACCACGTCGGCCACGTCTCCCACGAGCACCGGGGTGCCCCGCTTCTGCGAGATGGGCACGCGCGTGAGCGCCTCGCGCCTCTGCACGCGCGCATCCACGCGCACCAGCAGGGTTTCGCCACGGCGCTCCATGCGGCCGGCGCCGGCCACCCGGTTGTTTCGTTCCAGCGCGGTGATGAGGTCGCGCAGGGACAGGCCGTGCGCCAGCAGGTCCTGCAGGCGCGGCTGCACCTCGTACTGTTTAATAAATCCGCCCACGGCCTCGATGTCGGCGATGTCCCTCACGGTGCCCAGAAACTGCGGGCGCACCAGCCAGTCCTGCAGCGTGCGCAGATAGGTGAGCCGTTGGACTTCGTTGGTGAGCTGCTCGCCCTCGGGCGTCAGGTAATCGCCATTGGCCTGCAGCCCCGGGGTGCCCGTGGCGTTGCCCTGACTTGTGCCCATGTGCAATGACCACATATACACCTCGCCCAGGCCCGTGGAGAGGGGGCCCATCCGTGGATCGGCACCCTCCGGCAGCGTGGATCGGACATTCCCCAGCCTTTCATTGATCTGTTGGCGCGCGAAGTAGATGTCCATCGCGTCGTCAAATATCGCCGTCACCTGGCTGTAGCCATCGCGTGAGAGCGACCGTGTGGAGCGCAGGCCGGTGATGCCCGCCAGCGCGGTTTCGATGGGGAAGGTGACCTGCCGCTCGATTTCCTCCGGTGAAAGTCCCGGGTGCAGGGTATTGATCTGAACCTGCTTATTGGTGATGTCGGGCACGGCGTCGATGGGCAGCCGGGCGAGTGACAGTGCTCCGATCGCCGCGGCCACCCCCGTGAGCGCCACCACCGAATGGCGCTGCTCGATGGCGAACTTAAGGATGCGTTCAATCATGTGCGCCTAGTAGCCGTCGCTGTGGTCGTGGCCGTGGTCGCCGGGCGACTTGAGCAGTTGCGCCTTGAGAATGAAACTGCCCCGCACCACCACCAGTTCCTCGGGCTTCAGTCCGCGCTGCACCGGCAGCCAGCCGTCCACCTCCGCCCCCAGCTCCACGTCGCGTCGCGCGAATCGGGAGTCAGAGCCGGCCACAGGCACAAAGACCACCGCCTGTCCGCCGATGAGCTGCACGGCCTCTCGTGGGATGGCCAGTCCCTCCACGGGTTCGGGCGCATCCGGAAGCTGTGCGGTGACAAACATCCCGGGGCGCCAGCGGCCGCCCTGATTGTCCAGCGTGGCGCGAACCTGAACGGTGCGGGTGTCCGGATCGGCCGTGGGGGCGATGTGTTCCACGGTGGTCTCGGCCGATTGCCGGCCGGCGCCATCCTCGATCCGGACGCTCTGGCCGACCTTGAGCGTGGCAATGCGCGCCTGAGGCACGTCCATGAGAACCCACACACGGCTGAGATCCGCGAGGATCAAGAGGTGCGGGCGATCGGGTGATGCCATTTCGCCGGTGGTGATTTCGCGCTCCACCACCGTGCCGGCCCGTGGCGCGCGCACCGACAGCTGCGGATGAAGTTCATGCGTGGCTTCCAGCTTGGCAATGGACGCCGCGTCGGATCCAAGCAGCAGCAGCCTGTTGCGCGCGGCGGCAATGGCAAATTGAACCTGAAGCAGGTCGGCCTCGGCGACCTGAATGGCGCGGGCCTTGCGCGCCTCGCCTGCCTGCACAGCGGCGCGGGCCGCAACGACGCCCGCCTGCGACTGCTTGCGTTGTTGCTCCCATGCGATCGCGGCGCCCTCGAGGCCTGAGCGCGCGCCTGTCTCCTTCGACTCAGCCGTCCGCCACGCGGATTCGCGCCGCGCCACCTCGGCCTGCGCGATGCCACCGGCGCCCTCCAGCAGTTTTTTCGCGGCGGCATACTGCTCGCGGGCCGAGGCAGTCTCGACCCTTGCCGCCGACAGGGTGGATTGCGCCTGAACCAGGCTGGCATTGTTCTCGGAAAGCACCTGCTGCGCGAGAGCCTTGGCAAGATCCGCCTCGCGCTGGGCCAGATCCGGATCCAGTTTGGCCACGGACTGGCCGGAGGCCGCCGCCGCCCGCAGGGCGAGGTGTTTTAGATAGTCACTCTGCGCGGCGCCCAGCTCGGGGCTGTCGATGATGAGCAGGGTCTGGTTGGCCTCCACGCGAGTCCCCAGATGTGCGTTGAGGGTGGCGACGCGTCCGCTCAGGGGCGTGCTCACGTGCGCCATCGACTCCTCGTCAAACGACACGCGCGCCGGCACGGCATAGGTGGGCATCAATTTGCGCACCGTGACATTCCCCAGCACCACGCCATTTTGCCGCAGGGCATTGGTGGATAGGGTGACCTCCAGCGCTGAGGCCAGGGTGCCGTTCACCGACGCCATTTTCGGCGCGCAGCAGTCGTCCACAGCGCCGGCGGCGTGGTGATGATCCGCATCGTGACGATTGCAGCCGAATGCCGCCGCCATCAGGGACAGGATGAGCAAGGGTTGGTTTTTCATGGGACTGTCGGGGTATCAGGGTTGGGACGGAGCAAGGGGGCCGCCACTGGCGCGGCGCAACTGGCTGGCGGCGACCGAAAGGCGCAGCTGCAATTCGAGCAGGCGCAACCGCGCAGCCTGCAAATCCAGTTCTGCGAAGCGGACGGGCGTGATGTCGGACTGGCCCGCCTCGTACACCGCGCGCGCCAGTCGGGCCCGTTCCGCCTGAAGGGGCAGGAGCTTTTCGCGCACCTGAACCGCAGCCCGCTGCAGCGCCTCATGCGCGGCATGAGCATGGCGCACCGCCGTGACCGTCCGACGCAGGTGCAGGGTCGTCTGGTGGCGTGCCTCGATGAGGCTGGCTTGCGCCTTGGATTGAGCGGCCTCTCCGGTGTCAAAAAAGGGCAGCGGCACGGTGGCCGAAGGACCCAGCGACCAGTCCGATTCGCGCTCGGCGGCCAGGCCGCCGCCAAACTCGGACAGCCATGCCAGCCGCGCCAGCGCATGGTCGTCTCCGCGTGCGGCCAGTTCCCACCGCGCCGACTGGATTTCCGGCCGACGCTGCAGCGCATGGGCGATCCAGACCGCTTCAGGAACGAGCGGCGAAGGCTCGGCGAGGGGCGTGCCCAGTTGGAGTTCAACGGACCGCGAAGGCTCTCCCAGCAGCCGCGCGAGGGAAAGTCGCTCGCTCTCCAGCTTGAGCCAATGTTCAGATAGATCCGCCTGCGCCTCCTCCAACTGCGCGTCCAAGGCGATCACGTCCAGCCGCGTGCCCTCACCCGCGTCCAGCCGCCGCTGGGCCAGATCGCGCAACTGCGAGAGCACCGACTGGCGCAGTCGCAAAAGCTTGATGGCCTCCGAGTGGGCGAGGTGTCCGGCGTAGTGTGTTTCGGTGGCTTCGATGATGTCGAGCGCGGCGGCGACGGCGTCGGCCGCGGCCGCCCGCAGCCGGTGGTCGGCAGCCGCGATGCGGTGGGGCCGTCGCAACCATTGGGCAAGATCGGTGGCAATACCGGTCTCGATGGCGGTGGCGCCGCCGCCTTCGGGCAGCCGGAAGAGAATGTGCAGCACGGGATTTGGAAATTGCCGCGCCTGCCACGACTCGGCCTGCGCGCCCCGGGCGCGGGCCAGTGCCATCTGAACTTCGGGCGCGGCCACCACGGCCTGCCTCACCGCGTCGGAGAGCGTGAGTGTGTTTGTTCCGCCGGGCAGATCCACCGCAGCCGTGTTGGTCTCAAAGCGGATTGCACCGCGCAATCCTGTGGCGGCAGCGACGGCCTCAGCGGCTTTGTCAGCGGGCAGGGGCATGCGGCAAGCCGTCCCCCACGCGAGGAGCGCGGCGGCGAGCAAACCCACGGACAGATACATACGAGAATGGAGTTTCATACGCAGGAAAGGCCACACAGCCCCAAGAGGCCGCATGGACAAAGGAACGCGCGGGCGTTCCCCTAGACGACAATGGCTGGAGTGCGCGCGGGCAACGCGACGCGTGTGAGGAAATGCCAACGACGCAAGAGGCCCGGCGGCGACACATCGTGCGTGCCGGACGGTTGTGGGTGAAGTGGGACAGGATTGACGACGGCGATCGGGAGGAAAATCCAACTCGCAGGAGCCACGATGACGGTTGGCGCGGCCATTTCCACGCTGCCGCCCTCAAGGCTCGTGCACTGCGCACAATCCTCGGGTGACTGTACAGGTTCACTGTGCTTGCCCGCAGCGTCACAGCAGTCGTGCGAAGCCCAGTCGAGCGATGCCAGAAGGCAGTGCGACGTCGCCGGCAACCAGCACATCAGGAGCACACTCGCCAGAAAGCCACGCAGGCGGCTCATGGTTTGCACTATTAGCACCATCGGTGCGAACCGACAAGACTTTACCGGCCGGGCGAGTTGCAGCGCTCAAAGATCTTTCCGGGGAGCTGGCGCACCTGCCGTTTCAACTCCAAGGACAGCAGCCCGACGGAGATTTTCGCTGGAGGCAGACCCGTCACGCGGACCAGCTCGTCGGTGGCAAGTTCGCCCGAGTCTAGGGCGGCGAGGATCTGCGCTTCGGTGGGGTCCAGAATCACGGCCGGAGGGTCCATCGGCGTTGGGGCCTGCGACTTGGGGAAGAATTGCCCAAGTTCCTCGAAGATGTCCCCAGCGCATTCGCAAAGCGCGGCGCCTTCCTTGATGAGTTTGTGGCAGCCTGCACTGCGGGGCGAATCTATGCGTCCGGGCACGGCAAAAACCTGACGTCCTCCCTCCACAGCGAGGTTGGCGGTGATGAGCGCGCCGCTAGTCAGGGTGGCTTCGACCACCACGGTGGCCTGCGTCATGCCTGCGACGATGCGGTTGCGGATGGGAAATGAATGTTTGCTGCCACGGCATCCCAAAGGAAACTGGGTGATCACGGCTCCGGTTTGCGCAATGCGCTCAAAGAGCGGGGCGTTCTCGGCGGGGTACACCACGTCCATGCCTGTGCCCAGCACGGCCACGGTGAGCCCTCCGGCGGCCAGCGCGCCCTCGTGGGCAGCCGTGTCAATGCCGCGCGCGCCGCCGCTCACCACCGTCAATCCCGCACGCGCAAGATCACCGGCCAGCCGCCGCGCCGTTTCGCGCCCGTAGAGCGTGGTTTGCCGCGAGCCGACCACGGCCACGGCATTTCGCATCGCTTGGGTCAACGCGCCGCGCACATAGAGCACCAGCGGCGGATCGTGAATCTCGCGCAGCAGGGGCGGATACTCGTCATCCAAAAGGGAAATGATGCGGCAGCCGGCCTGCTTAGCTCGGGCCAGCTCTCCCTGCACATCAATGGTGTCGCGCCAAGAGGCGATGGATTCCGCCAGCCCGGCGGCGAGGTGCGGAACCTCCCTCAGTTGGGCGACGGTAGCGCTTAAGATGGCGGGCGCGTCGCCGAATCGATCGAGCAACCTGCGCACGGTGGCCGGTCCCACATCGGGCAGGAGGTTGAGCGCCACCATCGCCTCGCGTGGGGTCATCCCTCCGAGGTTAAAACACTCTGCCCGGCTGGCAAGCGGGCAGTCCGCTCTATTTCCGATGCGGCTCCTTGGAGGCGCTCAGAAAAGTCAGGAGCGCCGCCACATCCTTAGGTGGCAGTGCGTCCACCAGCCCCTCGGGCATGATGGAGAGATTGGACGCGCTGAGAGAGCGAATGTCCTGGCGCTGGACCACGTGCCGCTTGCCCGTCAAATCCAGCAGCTCCACGCTGGTGCGCGATTCGCCCTCCAGCTTGCCAGCGATGGATTCACCGTCCTTGAGCTCGAGCGTCCACAGGCGGAAGTTGCTTTCCAATGAACGGTTGGGGTCCACGATCTCCGCGAGGATTTCCGCTGCGGGCCTGGCTCCAATTCCAGTCAGGTCCGGGCCGATGCGCCCCCCCCCACCCGCCAGCGTGTGGCATTGCGCGCAGACTAGCTTAAACACCTCCGCGCCGCGCGCCGCGTCACCGGCCTGTTCAATCCAAGGCAGCATTTTTTTCAGCACCGCCTGCCGGTCGATGTTGCCGCGCTGGGCGTCCAGCTGCTGGGCAAGTTGGGCGAGGGTGGCGTCGGAGCTGACCTTGAGCGCCTGCCATTGGGCCGCATTGAGTTCTCCGCGAAGGATTTTGCCCTGCTGGACGGCCTGCAGCAGGCCGCGCGTCCACACGGGGCGGCGCATCAGCACGGCAACGCCCTCGCGCCGTGTGGCTGCGGTGAGCACCGGCCACTTGGCCAGCAGGGCAGTGCCCGTGGTGTCCAGGCGGCTTTCGCCCAGTGCTCTCACAAACGCGCCGGCAAGCTCAGGAGGGGTCTGCACATCGATGGTGGCGAGGACGGCCGTGACGGTTTCGGACTTGTCCTCCAGTCGAAGCCAGCGCCTTGCGGCGTCTCCACGCTGGGCGTCGGGCACCGCGGACGAGGCCACTTGGGCGCGCATCTCGGCGATGACCGCCAGGGCGTCAGCAGCAAAAATGTCAGTGGTGCCCCATCGGGAAGCGAGTGTCAGCAGGCCTTCCTTGCAACGGTTGGGCAGCACCTTCATGAGGGCGGAGAGCTCGGCACGGTCGGCTTGGGTGAGCTTGGGGGCGGAACCCGCCGGCCAGCCTCGGGCCAGCCCGTCGATCACCGACGCTGCCAGTTCCTCATTGGCCGACCGCAGCGAGGCCAGCGTGCCCACGACCGATTCGACCGGCGCGCGCTGTGCATAATGCTGGGTGACGATGCCCACGATCTGGCCGAGGCGCGGGGGCAGGCCCATGGCGGTCGCGCCTGTGGCAGGCCCAAGTTCCACCACTTCCACATCGTCCCACCAAGCCTCGCCTGTGGACCGGCCCCAGCCGCCGTAGAGCAGATTGAGCATCAGTTTGGTGTGCGCCCCGGTGTTAAACTCGCTTGTGATGCGCGTCCAGTCATGGTCGCCTTTCAGTGCGGCCGGTTTTCCCTCGCGCTGGAGTTCATGCAGGTTGAGCAGCGCGCCCTCGCCTGTGCCGGCCTTGAGTGCGCGGGTTTTGACCCAGGCGGAAAGGCGGTAGCGGGTGCGCGGTTTCACCACGAGGTCCTGCGACCAGCTGACATCGCCGCCCGCCGTCGAGGTGATCTTGACCGAGCGCTTTCCCGAATGAGCAACCTGGTCATCCACGGTGAGAATGGCAGTGCCTTGGTGGGTGGCCGGACGCCACGACGCCGGGAGCCCGTTGCGAATGTCCTCCAGCGATGGATTGGCAACCAGATTGCGGGGGGCGACTGCGGGGGCCGGCGTGGCGGCGCGTCCGGTGGCCGTGCTGTGGCCCAGCACAGAAGCCAGGAATGCCGTGTCGTGGCGGGCGGCGGCGGCGGTGGCCGCCTCGGGTATCCAACGGTCGCCCGCGTTGCCGGGGTGTTGCAGTGCTTGATGCACGGCGGCGCCGGCCAGTTCGCTGGGCGCTTGGTCGGCCAGCGCCAGAAATGCGGCCAGTCGCACCTGCGCGTCACCATCGGTCAGCAAGCCGCCGTCCAAAATGGCCGCCGTGGCCACAGGTCGGGCGGGCAGAACCTGAAGCGCGTTGCGGCGCACACCTGCCGAAGGATGGCGCAGCGCACCCAGTGCAGCTTGCAGGGCGTCAGGGTCGCGCCCGTCCAGATAGCCCAGTCCGTGCAGCGTCCACAGCGCGTGCAGCGCGCCGGGGTTGAGCCCGATGGCATCGCGTGAGATGTCGCGCACCCGCGCCAGAAGCGCCGTGCGTGCCTCGGGCGAAGGCCCGCGTTCCACCAGCAACCGCTGAGCGTGACGCCGCCAGAAAAGATTGTCGTGGCCCAGCGCCGCGATAAGTCCGGCGGTGTCCGCGTCGGAAAGGCGCGGCGTGGCGGAAGGCGGGGCGTGGCGGTACACCACGCGGTAGATGCGGCCCAGCGTGGTGGCGCGCAGCGGGGTCTCGTAGGCGTTGCCCCTGCCGGTCTTGAATCCGATGGGCGTGGGGTTGTGCTGGATAATATAGTTATACCAGTCGATGACCCACACGTGTCCGTCGGGGCCCACCTCGGCCATGATGGGAGCCGTCCATTCGTCATCGCTGGCCAGCAGGTTGATGGGATTGTGCGCGCGAAAATCCGCGCCATCGCGCTCGAGGAAAAAGGTGCCGATGAGCTTGCCGGTGGGTTCGGCGACAAACGCGGTGCGATTCCAGTATTCGCTGGGCCATGCGCGCGCGGTGTACAGCGCGTGACCGGCCGCGGCGGTGTAGCCGCCGTGATGGTCCATCTGGCGAACCCGGTCGCTGAGCGCGTGGAAGAGATGAGTGTCGGCGATGGTGCCCAGCACGCTGCTGCTCCAGCCGCGCACCGATTCGTAGTAACGGTTGGGAATGGGCAGATAGACACTGGGATTGCGATTGGCCGTCGAGCCGAACACGAGGCCTTCCTCGCTGAAGCCCAGTCCCCAGCAGTTGTTATTATTGTTGCGCAGGAATTCCACGCTGCTGCCGTCGGGGCGCATGCGAAAGAAGCCGGTGGCGAACCGTCGCGGCTCGCCGGCGATTTCTCCTTGAAAGCCCGAGTAGCCCACCACGCCCCAGAGCCAGTTGTCGAAGCCATATTGCAGATTGTTGGGGCCCGCGTGAGTGTCGTTCTTGCCCCAGCCCGTCAGCAGCACATTGCGTGTGTCCGCCTTGCCGTCGCCATTGGTGTCCTTGAGGTAGAGCGTTTGGGGCGCCTGCTGCACCACCACACCGCCCTTCCAGAAGGCGAGGCTGGTGGGAATGTTGAGCCCGTCGGCAAAGAGCGTGAACTTGTCCGCGCGGCCGTCGCCATCGGTGTCCTCGCAGACGCGGATGGTGTCGCTGCCCCCGCCGTCAGCGCGGATGTCGTTGGGGTAGTTCACCGACTCGCACACCCAGAGCCTGCCACGCTCATCCCACGCCATGGCGATGGGGCGGCGGATGTCCGGCTCAGAGGCAAAGAGCCTCGCCTCAAATCCGCGCGGCAGCACCATGTGGCGCGCCGATTCGGCCGCGGGGAGCGGCACCTGCATCTTCGCCACGTCGTTGCTCTGGACGCCCCACTTGGCACCAGCCACGTAGTGGGGGATTCGGTCTTTCGGCGTGACGTACTCAAAGGGCTTGAGGCCGCGCACAGGCTCAAACTTGTGGGCGCTCACGGTGCGGCCGCTGGCCCAGCGGATGCCCCGCTCCACCAGCTCGTGGAATCCCGCGTTGCCCCAAGTTCGGTGGTCGTGGCCCCATGCGGTGTAAAACACGCGGCCTTTGCCCTGTGTGCGGATCCACGTCCAGGGCTCCTGATCGCGGTACTCGAGCACCGTGCGGCTCGTGGGATTGTGGCGGTGGTGCACGTAGGTTTCATCCCAGCTCTCGAAGCCTTCAAAGCCCTTCAGGATTTCGTGGGAGGGGGCGGCGGCGCGCGTGCGGAAGACCCCGGTGCCGTGACTTTTGAACTGCGCACCCGTGAGGGCGACGAGCTTTTCCGAATTAAGGAAGCAATAGGAGGCGCAGTGAAGGGGCACAAAGCCACCGCCGCCTTCGACGTAATCAAGCAGTGCCTTCTCTTGGCTGGCTTCGATGGCGTTGATGTTAGCGTAGACCAGAAGCGCGTCGTAGCCGGCAAGGGTGGCGGCGTTGAGATCAGCCATGCGCTCGGTGTACACGAGCGTGATGCCGCGAAAGCTCATGGCCGGTTCCAACTGACGGAACCGCTCGGAGGGCTGGTGCGAACCACGGTCGCCGAGAAAGAGGACGCGCACGGGACGGTCCAGCGCCGCGCCCTTCACGGGGATGTCGGCGGCGTTACCGACGGCGATGAGGGTCAGCAGCGCGAGAGACGCCACCATCCAACGGATGCATTGCATCGGGGAAGCCTAGCAGGCACGCAAACCTTGTCCAGCAGCGGCCCTTGACGAGAGCCGTTGTAGAGCCTTGCTTTTGCGCCGGCGGGACTACTGGGCGGGGATTTCGTTGAGCGTGTAGTACGCTTCCGCGTGGAGCAGGGGAAGCCCGGCGGCCGAGCGCACACCCGCAGCGCGCAGTTCGTGCACATGGCCTTTGACAAGGCCGCTCACTTCGAGGCGCACGCTGCGTCGGTCGGCGGCCACCGTGGCCTTCACCACCTTGGGCGTGGCCTTGTCCACCTCGGGGCTGCCGTAGTCGGCGCGGTACATGTAGGTGTAGGCCTCCATGGCGTAGGAGGCCGTGTCGGCTGCGGACTTCGCGTCCACCTCATGCGTGAAGGTCAGTTCAAATCCCTCTGGCTTGGCGCGCATCTCGTGAATCTCAAAGGGCACCTTGCCGGTCCAGTTGACGCGTTCGAGCGCGAATCGCTTGCCACCGCGGGCTCCCCATCCGCGGTCGGTTCCGCCAACAAAGCACGCGCCCTCGGGCGTCATCATGACCGTCAGGTTGCCCGATCCGAAGCCCTTGCGAAACAGAATGGCTGCGCCCTGATAGACGCCATTGACCTTCTCCAAAAAGACACGGCTGAGCGTCGAGGCGGTCTGGTCGCCCACCAGCAGCTGATTCTTGAAGGGGCCAAACTTGCCCGTGCCGTCGAAGGCGAACCCACTGCTGGAATTGCCCAGCTTGCCATGCGGCAGGACACACGCGGGGGGAACCAGCTCCTTCACACGCTGACGCTCGGCAACCATGCGGCTATTGGTGTTGGGTTTGACGGGCGCCTTGCCCAGCGCCGCCTTCACCGCGGGCAGGTCGAACCACTTGAATCCGTCGGGATGGCCTTGGAACGATCCGGGCACGAGGTGTTTGAGTGAGCTCGATCCATTCCACGGCCCTTGGTTGTCGGTGTAAAACACCTCTCCCAGATGGTTGAGGCCGATGCCGCCGGGCGAACGGATGCCGCTGGCAGTGGGGATGAGCCTGCCGTCGGGAGTGACGCGCACGCACCAGCCGCGGTAGTCGATGTTGCTGTTAAAAGAGCCGGTCAGGCACAGCACCACCCAGATGTTGCCGTCCTTGTCGTGGCGCGAACCAAAGGCGTATTCGTGGTAGTCGCCGGTGATGCCCCAGCCATCGTTGAGCGTCTCAAACTGGTCGGCGCGGCCATCGCCGTTGGTGTCCTTCATGCGGGTGACCTCGCCGCGTTGCGTGGCGTAGAGCCAGCCATCTTTGGCGGCAAGGCCCAGAGGCTCGTGCAGTCCGTCGGCGTACAGGCTAAACTTCATGTCGCCGGGTTTTCCCAGCGGCTGATCCACCATGTAGAGATTGCCGCGGCGCCCACATACCGCCAGCTTGCCGTCGGGCATCATTTCCAGACCGCTCGCCTCCAGCACCACGGCCTCCGGGATGGGGAGGATGGTGATGGGATAATAGTCCTCCTCCTTCGGAAGATCGGCGGCGCCCGCGAATCCCGCGGCCAGAATGACGGATGCGAAAAGTGCTTTCATGGTCGGTTCCATTATTCAAATTCCCACTGGTACTGCTGGCGCAAGACGATCTTGCCATCCACTTTCAGCGGCACCACCAGTTCCTTGCGTCCACCGTTGGTGCGCAGGATGGGCGCAGAGGGTGCGCCGGTGAGTGTGATCTTGAGATCTTTGCCGACTTTCCAGCCGCCCTCCTTGGGCACGAGGTCGGCGTGCGCCGCGGCGAGATACCAAGTCTGGCCGCTGCCGGTGAGGGTGAGCTGTCGGGTGAAGCCGGGCTTCTCGCCGCCCTGCGGAATGAAGTAGTCCTCCACCAAAACTGCGCCGGCGCGGTAGCGGAACACCGGCCGCTGTTGTTCGACCAGCTGGTAGCCCAAAAATCGCAAGTCTGCCACGCGCCCTTCAGCATTCTTGAGCTTTGGCCACGGCGCGCCCGCGGCGTCCAGCGTGGCAAAGGCCTGATCTCGCGCCAAGGGTATGGTGTAGTAGCCCGACGGGGGCTGAAAGCCCACGCCGCGGTCGCGCCAGTGGCGGGCTCCGTCCATGAACGCGCCCTGCCAGATCAACGCGACCTGCATCGTGTTCGCATCGAAGCACAGGTTCACCTTCTCGGGATAACCAACGCCAATGCCCCGCGGGCTGGCGCCCTCGATGAAGTTTCTGTACATGACGGCCTCGCCACCGGCGGCCTCAATCGGGATTCCCGTAGGGTGCCCTTTGGCGGTCGATGTGGTCGTTGCGCCTGCCGAAAGGGCGAGATTTTTGATGCCCGGCCCGGACACGCTCACGGAGAGTTCCTCGCCGCCGGTCTTTTCAAAGTACTCCACGCGCACCTTGTGGGTGCCCTGCGTGAGCTTGACCTGCCCGGCCTTTTCCGCCGGCGGATGCACGCCATCATGGTTCACCACCACCTTGCCATCCACCGAAAGGCGGGAGCCGTCGTCGGACATGATGCGGAAGGAATAATCGCCAGCCTTCGACGCCTCAAAATCGCCTTCAAACACCATCGCAAAGGACTCATTGGCCTTGGCCAGCCGGATGTCGATGAGGCCGCTGGGAACAGCGCCGCTGCCCGCCGCCTTGAGCTTTGCAAAATCGGGAAGTTTGTCCCAGTCGCCGGAGTACGTGGTGTAGGTGAGGTTTTTAAGGGCACCCTTGCCCGTGATCCCCGCCGACGGCTGTCCCAGCGAGCGCACGAACGCCGCCAGCGCCAGCATCTCCTCGTCGTTGACGCCGGGTACCTGCGGCATCGCCGCCGCCGCGCCCACCACGACCAGCTTGCCCGGGTCGCGGATGGATTCCAGAAAGTACGCGTCGTCAAACTTCACCTTCTGCTTTGCGCCGCCAAAGCCCACCGTCACCTCGCGTTCCTGTCCCCAAAACGACCCCAGAAACGCGGGCGCCTTGAGTGCCACGCCCGCCAGCGCCGGCTTGTCGGGATGGTACTGGTGGCACTGGGCGCAGATTTTTGATTCAAAGAGCAGCGCCCCTTTGGCGGCCAGCGCGGGATCGTCCGCGGCGCCGCACCACAGCGTGGCCGCCACGGCCAGGCATCCGGTGATGATGCGATGATTCATACGTATTTCAGATTTTGGAAATCCGGCCCGGCAGTCTGCCCGCCGACCTTCCGCCAGGCAAGCGACAAGCTTCGCGGAAGGGCGAACCCTCAATCGGACGGAGAAACCGCCCGGGCATTCAGAGAGGCGCGCACTCCGCTTGAGTCACGGCGCACGCCCCTTAGGCTTGTCCCCCCATCGGTCCACCTTGATGTCGCCATTCTCGTCAAAGACACGGTCGCGCACCTGCGCGCCCTTCTCCCACGTCTTCTCCCAGTTCACCTTCCCGTTCTCGTAATAGGCGCTGAGCTGTCCTGTGCCCTCCGCGGCGCGAGTGGCTTCCTTGCCATCGGGCAGGTACGTGGTGCCGCGCACAAACCGGCCCTGTGCGTAATCCAATTCGGTCCGCAGTTGGCCAGTGGAAAACCAGGTTCGCTGCACTCCATGCAGCTGGTTGTTATGATAGCGAAGCTGGGTCTTCTCCTTGCCATTGGCATGAGTGCCCGTAAACAAACCCTCGCGACGGCCTCCCACCACGTTCCCGGAAAATCCCTCGCCCGCGCTGGTGTACTGGAATTTCCCGTCGTAGAGCCGCTGGGTGCCCCGGTGGTAGTACAGCCCGTCGTCGCGCTGCTCCCAGCCGGTGTTTTCGCCCTGGGGCGCCACACACGCCACGCAAAGAAGCGAGACCAGCGCGATCCCTCCACGAATCCACGAGTTCATGCTCATTCCTGCAAGGCGATGAATTCGTTGATCACTTTGCGCGCCTCCTCCACCTGCGGCGGACCCACCACCGCGGCCAGCGCGCGCAACGACTTGGTGGCTTCGGGATGGCTCTGTACCGCCGCCAGGCCCCACCACTTGAACGCCTGCACCAAGTCCACCGCCACGCCTTCTCCCTTGAAGTAGTGGTTGCCCAGATTGTTTTGAGCATCGCGGTTGCCCTGCTCGGCGGCACGGCGAAACCACTGGACGGCGGCAGCATGATCTTGCGCCACGCCCTGGCCGCTGGCAAAGCGCGCCCCCAGATTGTTCTGCGCCGGAGCGCAACCAGCGGCAGCCGCCTTCTGATACCATCCCACGGCTTGGGATGCGTCGGGCGCCACGCCCTTGCCCTGATCGAAGCGAAGGCCAAGATTAAATTGCGCGTCGCGGTAGCCGCCGGCGGCAGCCTTCCGATACCATTCCAGCGCGCCCACCGGATCGGCAGCGACGCCATCGCCTGATTCCAGCTTCACGGCCAGGTGATTCTGCGCGGCCGCATGGCCTTGATCGGCGGCGCGCCGGTAGAGACGCAGCGCCTCGGCGTCGTCCTGCGGCAGGCCCGGCGGGCCTTCGTCGTGACGGCAGGCAAGGTAGAACTGCGCACCCGCATGACCAGCCTCGGCAGCCTTGCGAAGCCAGTCTCGCGAGGACTGCTCGTTCTTCTCCACCGACTGGCCCAACGCGAGATGGATACCCAGATGGAACTGGGCCGTGGCGTTGCCTTCGGCCGCCAGCTTCTGGGCCACGGTCAGCGGGATGAGGCGCGCGGGCTGTCCCATCTGCAGGAGGTAGGTGATGTCGCGATGCTGCTGCGCCGCGGCACCGCGCGCGTGCGCGGCGACGTAAAGCGGTTTCATCCGAGCCAGCCGCGCCTGCCACTCGCGGGCGAGGGTGAGGTCGCTCTCGGTGCCCACTCCTTCCTGCAGGCGCCGGGCCGTTTCCTGTATGGAGTTGGAGTCACCCCCCTCGGCGGAGCGCAGGTACCAGCGGGTGGCTTCGCGGTTGTCCGGCTCGATCCCGTTGCCTGAGGCGTAGTGGCGCGCCAGCAGGGATTGCGCGCCGGTGTGATCCTGTTCGGCCGCCTTGCGCAGCCATTGATTGGCGGTCTTGGTGTCCTGATCCACGCCCTGCCCGTGAAGGTGTTTAAGAGCCAGCGCGAACTGGCCCTCGGCGTTGTCCTGCTCGGCGGCCTTGCGGTGCCACTTGGCGGCCTCCACCAGATCCTGCATCACGCCCTGTCCGCTGGCGTAGAGGTAGCCCAGCGTATTCTCCGCCGGGGCGTACTTCTGATCGGCGGCGCGCCGATACCACTTCAGGCATTCGTCCATGTTGGCTTCCAGCCCCCATCCGTAGCGGTACATGTTGCCCAGGCTCAGCTGGGCGCGGGCGTTGTTGCGCGAGGCTTCATCCACCAGTTCGGGCAGCAGTGCCTCAAAGTATCCGCGGGCCCGTTCGGCGTCTTGTGGAACATTGGTGCCGCGCGCATAGTGCATGCCCAGATAGTAGCGGCCCCACAAGTGTTGGTTGGCGGCGGCGCGCTGGTACCAGCGAATGGCTTCCTCATCGTCGCGCGCCACGCCGCGGCCATTCACATACTGGATGGCGATGTTGAACTGGGCGGAGGAATGTTCCTTGTCGGCCGCGCGGCGGTACCATTGCAGCGCCTTGGCATAGTCGGCCGGCGCCCCCCAACCCGAGGCGTACATGAGGCCCACCAAGTTTTGCGCGTCGGCGTCGTTGTCCTTCTCGGCCAGCGCCTGCAGCGCCTTGAGGCTCTCGGCAAACAACTGGTCGGAGCGGGCCTTGTCGCGCGGGGCGCCGTCGCCCTGCGAGAGGTGGTAGGCCAGAACATACTTGGCCCGCGCCATGCCCAGATCGGCGGACTTGGTGTACCACTTCAATCCCTCGGCCTTGTCCTGCGGCACGCCGGTGCCATCAAAAATGATGTCGCCGGCCATCCATGCGGCGTAGGCGTCGCCGGCGTCCGCCAGCTTCTTTAGGGCGGGCAAAGCCTGCGCGAGCAACGCATTGCCCTTTTCAATATCGCGCGCCACGGCGATTCCCGCGCGCATATGGGCGGCGGCCTGATACTGCCCCTTGGGGTGCTGCTGCGCCGACGATTTTTGCGCCCACTGCCAGGACGCGTTGTGATCGATGGCGGTGTTCCGGCCAAACGCCAGCGCGTCGCAAAGCAGCCACTGCGATTGGGCGTCTCCGGCCGCCGCCTTGGCTTGAAGGGTAATGAGCTCCGGCGGCAGCGCCGGCTTGGCACCGGGGGCTCCTGAGATCCCAAGCGTTGTGATTCCCATCAAGGCCGGCAGTCCCCAACGCAAAGCCCAGTTCATGGCAGCGGAGTCTACCGGTGGGGGTTGCCCTTGTCCGCAAGAAATTGCTGGGCAAAACGTGTGAGACGGCCGGGCCCAAAAAAGGGCGGCGGCCGCCTCGGGTGAGACCGCCTTGGGATTTGCGTCAGGGGGCGCCTTGGTTTATGCGCGCCCAAGTGCGGGCGGGGGGCGTCTCAACCCCGCTCGTCATTCAATCAATCGCAAGTCTTCTATCGGCTGCTGCGCGCCTCACTTTAAACCAAAGGGCGTGCGCGTTTATTTAGCCAGCTCGGGCACCCTCTCTGGAAGGTGCCGTAGGACTGCGCCACGCGAATGGGCCTGCCCATGGATTGGGAACACGCTCCACGACATCGGCAATTAGAGCGCCCATGACGGGTGCAAATTTGAACGCATGGCCGCTGTCTCCGGCAGCCACCACAAGGCCGGGGCGTTGCGGATCGTGGTCAATCCAGAACCGGCCATCAAAGGTGTCGCAGTAAAGACAGGTGTGGCTGGAGATGAGCGGCGCGTGTGCGATGTTGGGAAATGTGGCCGCTATGAATTCTCGGAACTGAGCCTCCACACCCGGCCCGATCACGCGCGGTGCATCTGGCGGTACGCGCCGCCCCTTGCCGTGGTGAGCGATCTTGAGCGTGCCATCCTCAAGCGCGGGAAATCCGTACCAGCCTGTGCGGGAGATGTCGGCTGCCCACACGGGAAAACGTGGTGCCTGCCACGCCGCGGGAATAGGCACTTTGAAATGTAGCACCGGCTGGGCCGTGGCCCACATCACGTCTTTGAGGAATGGAAGTGCCGAGGGAGTCCACGCCCCGACGCACATCAACACGGCGTCGGCGCGCATCACCGTGCCGTCGGCAAATTCCGCGCCCACCACACGGGAGCTGCGTTCCTGCAGGCGCGCGAATGGACACGTCGTTCGCAGGTTCACCCCCGCGGCTTGGGCGTCGCGGGAAAGTTGGGCGATGACCTCGCCACTTTCCACCCAGCCCGCGTGCGGATTGAAGTAGCCGCCATCGTAACTTGCCGTGCCCCAAGCCGGGTACTCGGCGCGCAAGGTGGCTGCATCGAGTTTCCGCAGGGGAAAACCCAGACGCGAGAGTGCATGGAAGCTCTCATGCTCAAATCCGCCCGGCTCCATCGGCCCGCGGCGCAGCACGAGGAAGCCGTCCTCGTGAAAGAGTGTGCGCCGCCATTGCCGGTTCCATTGCCGCCAACCCGCAAGGCTGGCGCTGCCCATCGCGGTGTGCGTTTCATCCGCACCGTAGTCGGCGCGCACCACCTTGCTGATATCGGTGGAGGCTGCCGTGGGGCGGGGCAGGGCACCCGTGTCGGCCAGCGTGACGTGCCAATGTCGCCGTCGCAGTTCCAACGCCGCCGTCAGTCCGAACATTCCGGCACCGAGGACAAGGATGGAACGCATGACTTGGGTGGAGAGCATTCCACATTCAGCCGCCGATGGCACTCCCTCGAGGCTAGCGTTGCGCGCGGGCCGCTTGCGAAGGCCCGGGTTGCAACCGATCGCGGCCATCCACCGTCACTGGGCCGGAGATTTTCACCGCCACGGGCGTGCCCTCCTCCATGACACTTCCTTCAAGGATCATCAATCCGCCCAATTGGCCGCTCACCATGGCGTGGGTCGCGAGCGAACGGTAGAGCGTGCCCTCCAGCACCATGGAGATTTCCATCTGATTTCCGGCGGGATCCTTTATGGCGCCCCGTGCGTCGATGTGCAGCTCCAGCCGCGCGCAGCGTTCGCCTCCGTGCTGGGTGATGTCCCGAAGCGTCAGCTTTGCCTGACCGGTGGAGCGCAAGAGGTCGTGTCCCAGCCATCGCTTGGCGGCGGCGGCGTCCACCGTCCATGATTCGCCCACGCGCACGGCGCGGGCGGGCCACAGCTCATCTTCGAATCCGCCGGCCAGTTCGTCCAGCGCCAGCGACTGCTCCTTGCTGGGCTTCCCCTCGGCGAGGTGGAATTGCCACCGGGCAGCGGACTTGTCGCCGACGACGGTGAGACCGTGAAGGGGGCCCTTCTCCGTCTCCACATCCTCCTTGCCGCCGAACACACGCGTGATGGCCAGCGTGTCCTCAGCGTAATGGAGTTTCACGCGGCGCGGCTGCACTCCGTCGGTGGAGACGAGCTCGTGTTCCAGCACCTGACGGCCGCGCATCTCCATCCGGCCCTGAACGGTCTGGTCGCCGAAGGTGATGAGCACGTTGCCTTCGGGAAACCCAAAGCGCATCTCTGAACGCATCACGCTGCCCGCGGTGCGGACAGGACCGCGCAGGTCGTACGTGGTCGTTTGCGGTGGCGCGGTGGCACAGGCTTGGAGAAGGGCGGCGGCGATGAGGACACTCCCTCCCAACTGCGTTTTGCTCGCGGGCACCATTATCTCTTTGCCTCCTTGCGAACCGGTCCGAAGGGACACGGCCGGGGCGCACAATGGCCGATTTTGACACCTGGGTAAAGCCGATTTTCCCCGTCCGACGCGCGGGCTTACGCTATCGGAAAGGGTTGACTTGCCGGCGGGCTTTTGGAGTGCTTAGCAACTTCTGTGATGAAACAGGTTACTGACTTGCGCATTGACGGCATGGTCGCGCTGCCCACGCCTGCGGCGTTGGCGCGCGAGGTGCCGCGCACGGAAGCCCAAGCCGAACTCGTGGCGCAGGCCCGTCAGCAAATCCACGCCATCATCCACCGGCAGGATCCGCGCCTGCTCGTGGTCGTGGGGCCCTGCTCCATTCACGACCTGGGTGGCGGCCGCGAGTACGCCGCGCGGCTGGCGGCGCTCGCGACAGAGCTGGGGGATCGGCTGCTCATCGCCATGCGCGTGTACTTCGAGAAGCCGCGCACCTCCACCGGTTGGAAGGGGCTGATCATGGATCCGCATCTTAACGACACCTGCGACATTCCCGAAGGTCTGCGGCAGGCGCGAGGGTTTCTCGCCGAGGTGCTGGATCTGGGCCTGCCCACCGCCACCGAGCTGCTCGATCCCATCACGCCGCAGTACATCGCCGATTCGCTGTGCTGGGCGGCCATCGGTGCCCGCACGGTGGAATCGCAAACACACCGGCAGATGGCCTCGGGACTTTCGATGCCCATTGGTTTTAAGAATTCCACCTCCGGCGAGTTGATCACGGCCGCCAACGCCATCACCGCCGCCGGTCAGCGCCAGACTTTCCTGGGCATCAACGAAGACGGGCTGGCCGCCGCCGTCACCACCAGCGGCAACCCCGACTGCCATCTCATCCTGCGTGGCGGCGCCAGCGGGCCCAATTTTGACTCCACGCACGTGGGCCGCGCGACGGCCATGCTCCAAGGGCGCGGGCTCACCGCCTCGGTGATGGTGGACGCAAGCCACGGCAACAGCGGCAAGGATGCCGAACGCCAGGCCGTGGTGCTTGACGATGTGCTGGCACAGGTCTCCGCGGGAAACCGGCATCTCATCGGGGTGATGCTGGAGAGTAATCTGGCCGCGGGCAGCCAGCCCTTCCCGGTGCCGCGGGAGGCGCTGCGCTACGGCGTCTCCATCACCGACGCCTGCATCGGGTGGGACACCACCCAACGCCTGCTGCGCCGCGCGCACGGTGCGCTGGCCGCCCGCTTCTAAAGGTACGGCCAAAGAAAGGGACGCCATGCACTGGATCGGCGCTGCGATGGAACAGGTCAGGGCGCAGTTTCCTGCGTTGCACCAGAGTGTGCGCGGCCGCCCCGCGGTGTTTCTCGATGGGCCGGCTGGCAGCCAAGTGCCGCAGAGTGTCATCGATGCGGTGGCCGGCTACCTGCGCGATTGCAACGCCAATCACGGTGGCGCCTTCGACACCAGCCGCCGCAGCGATGCGTTGCTGGCGCGCGCGCACGAGGCCGTGGCCGATTTTCTGGGCGCGGACGATCCTGCAGGTGTGGTGTTCGGCGCCAACATGACCTCGCTCACGCTCGCCTTCAGCCGCGCGCTCTCGCGCACGTGGCGGCCCGGCGACGAGGTGGTGATCTCGCAGCTGGAGCATGACGGAAACGTCACCCCCTGGCAGTTGGCCGCGCGCGAGGCCGGTGCAGTGGTGCGCATCGTCCGGCTGCAGCCGGATGACTGCACGATGGACTTGGACGACTTGGCCGCGAAGTTGGGCCCGCGCACAAAACTGGTGGCCGTCGGCGCCGCGTCCAACTTCTCCGGCACCGTCAATCCCGTGGCGCAGATTGTTCGCATGGCGCATGACGTGGGGGCGCAAGTGTTCGTGGACGCCGTGCACTTTGCGCCGCACCGCCTGATGGAGGTTTCGGCATGGGGCTGTGATTATCTGGTCTGTTCGGCCTACAAGTTTTTCGGGCCGCATGTGGGCGTGCTCTGGGGCCGGCCCGAGCGGCTGGCGGCTCTTTCGCCGCACAAGTTGCGCGTGGTGCCCGACACGCTGCCGGGCCGCTGGATGACCGGCACGCAGAACCACGAGGGCATCGCCGGCGTGCTGGCGGCCGTCGACTATCTCGCAGCGCTCTCTCCGCAGGCGGGCGCAACGCGCCGGCAGTCTCTCATCGGTGCCATGGCGGCCATCGGCGCGCACGAGGCTGCGCTCACGCGGCAGTGCCTCAAGGGCCTCGGGCAAATCCCCGGCCTGCGCGTGTTTGGCATTACGGACGAATCACGAATGGAGGAGCGCGTGGCCACGTTTAGCTTCCGATCTTCGCGCTTGTCTCCGGCGGATCTGGCGCAGAGCTTGGCGGCTGAGGGCATTCACGTGTGGCATGGCAATTTTTATGCGTTGCCAGTGTCCGAGGCGCTGGGACTGGAGCCCGAGGGCGCAGTGCGCGCGGGATTTCTGCATTACAACACAGCCGCCGAGGTGGACCGGTTGCTGGACGCGCTCAGCCGGCTGGCCTAAAGCAAAATCAGTGCGGCAGCAGCTCGATGCCGCATCCGGGCGCGTCGGGAAAATGGAACCGGCCATCCTCCACGCGGACGCCGGTGGCGGCGTCTGCGGCCAGCAACGCGGCCCCATCCAGATCCACGAAGTCCACGAGCGGCGCCATCTGGGCCGCGGCGGAGATGCCGACGGTTGACTCGGTCATGCAGCCCACCATCACGCGAAGCCCCAGCGCGCGCGCCTTGGCCACCATGCGCCGCGCCGGCGTCAACCCACCGCACTTGCAGAGCTTGATATTGATGCCGTGGAACCGGCCGGCGCAGGCTTCCACATCGGCCTCGCCCACGCAGCTTTCATCGGCGATGAGGGGCAGCGCGGACTCGGCAAACACGCGTTCCTGCGCGGTGCTGTTGGGCGGCAGGGGCTGCTCGATAAATTCCACTCCCAGCCCGGCCAGCGCGAGGGAGAGGCTCACCGCCTCCTCCTCCGACCATCCGCAGTTGGCGTCCACCCGCAGGCGCGCGGTCGTCTGTGCCCGAAGGGCGCGCACCGCCTCCAGATCGTTCGCCGTGCCGACCTTGACCTTGTACACCGGCCAGTGCGGGCGCTCGAGCAGCTTGGCCACCATGACCTCGACCGTGTCGATGCCGATGGTGTAGGACGACGCGGGCGCCGCCGCAGGGTCCAGCCCCCAGAGCCGGTGCACGCTCTGGTTTTGCTGCCGGCCCCAGAGGTCGTGCGCGGCGCAGTCGAGCGCGCTTTGCGCAAAGGGATGCGCGGCAAGCCACGGTGCCGTGGCCTCAAAAAGCAAGTGGGGATGGGTGAACGCGTGTGACTCGACCGCTTCCCGGGCGGATTCAAGCGCGGCGCGCACGCGATTAAGCGTCGCGTCGTAGTAGTCGTTTAACGGAGCCTCGCCGAAGCCGGAGTGGCCGCCCTCCCGCAGCTCGACGATGAGGGAGTGCTGCTCGGTGATCGACTCGCGCGCGATGGTGAAGGGATGCGCCAGGGGAAGCCGGTACTCGTGCAGAAGCAGTTTCATGGCGTGCGAAGCAGTGCACGCACCGCCTCCACCAGTGGCGCGGCGCCGTCGCGGAAGATGTCGCAGGCCGGCAGGTTCAACTCGCGCTCGACGCGCGCACGCTCGTCGCGATACTCCGCGTCGCCCACGCGGCGGCTGTTGATGGCCACGCCAATAAACCGGCAGGGGTGCGCCACGTTGGCGGTCGTGTGATAGAGCTGGATCAGCCGGTCCAGCGGCAGCAGCGGCACGTGGTTCAGGCCGTTGACATGGGTGCGGCCCATTTCGTAGCAAAGGATGAGCGCGTGCGGGGCGCAGCCGTGCAAGAGCCCCATCGTCACGGCGGAGTAGGCCGGGTGCGCGAGGCTGCCCTGACCTTCGACGACCACCACGGCGTGGTGCTGGTGAGCAAGCACGAGCTTTTCGACCGCGCCGTTGACAAAGTCGGAAACGACGGCGTCAACGGGGCAGCCGTGGCCCTCGATGAGGATGCCCGTCTGGCCGGTGGCGAGAAACTTGGCGTCCACGCCCAGCGCCTCAAGGCCGCGCGTCACCTCGATGGCGGCGACCATCTTTCCCACGCAGCAATCGTTGCCGACGGTGTGGACGCGCAGACACTTCTCGCGGAATCGGTCGCGACGCGCCACGTCTTGCTCGACGTTGCGTCGCAAGTCCACCAGTCGCACACCCTTGCGGCTGGCGGCAGCCGCAAATTCAGGGTCGTCACCGAGAAACTCGTGCAATCCGCTCTGCACTTCCATGCCGCGTTCAATGGCGCCGAGCACCGCCGCGCGCATGGGCCCGGGCAGTCGCCCGCCCTGTGGGGCGATGCCGATGAGCAGGGTGTCGGCCCCCGGCGGGGCGTCAGCGAGCGCGCGAATCACGGGGATGGCGCCGCCCACTTGAAAGAGTTGCTGGGTGGTCTGCGGAGCGATGGTGGAATCAAGCACCGCCACCACTTCATCTGCGCGATAGCGGATGACGCTGACGGCCGTCTTGGCGTTGATGGGGTTGGACAACCCCTCGGTGAGGATGAGGATTTTGCGCTTGCGGCTCGTCATGGCGAGTCGGCGGAGGATACGGCACGGGCGGCGGCTGACAAGCGCCCGTGTAATCGAGTTCCTGGTTAGTATCCGGCCGCGTGGCCATCTTTGCGCGACTCAGAGGCGCCGTGATACACCTTCTGGCCTTCGTCGCGCAGGATGGCTTGATAGCCGCCGTATCCGCCCTTCTGGACGCGCACGCGGTGCCCCTTCTTTTCCAGTGCAGCAACCATGTCGGCCGAAGGGCCCGGTTCCAGCCACACCACGCCGCCGTCGGTCATGCGCGAACCGGTGGGGTCGGAGCTGCCCGAATGCCGGATGCGCGGGGCATCGCCGGCGGCCTGCAGGCTCATCCCAAAATCGATGAGGTTCACCAGCACCTGCACATGGCCCTGCGGCTGCATGTCCCCACCCATCACGCCGAAGCTCAGCCACGGCTTGCCCTCGCGGGTGACAAAGGCCGGGATGATCGTGTGGAAAGGACGCTTGCCCGGGGCGTAGACATTGGGGTGGCCCTGCTGCAGGGTGAAGAGTTCGCCGCGATCCTGCAGCACAAAGCCCAGTTCGCCCGGAACGACGCCCGATCCAAATCCGCGGAAATTACTCTGGATGAGGCTCACCATGTTGCCTTGCGAATCGGCTGTCGTGAGATAGATGGTGTCGTTGCCGGGGAAGTCACCCGCGGGGAATTGGTTGGCAGCCTTGTCGGGTTGCACGAGCTTGCGGCGCTCCTGCGCGTAGGGCTTGGAGATGAGCCGCGCCACAGGAAGCTTGGCGAACGCAGGGTCGGCGTAATGCCGTGCGCGGTCCTCAAAGGCCAGCTTCTTGGCTTCCACAAAAGCGTGAATGTACTCGGCGCTTCCAAAGCCCATGGCGCGCACGTCGTATCCTTCCAGAATGTTGAGCATCTGCAGCGCGGCGATGCCCTGCCCGTTGGGCGGCA
This sequence comes from Verrucomicrobiales bacterium, assembly GCA_005809105.1. GTDB lineage: Bacteria > Verrucomicrobiota > Verrucomicrobiia > Limisphaerales > UBA1100 > SYLI01. The sequence goes on from SYLI01000018.1 coordinate 50,281, forward strand.
GCTCCCACACGGTATGGCCGCGATAGGTGGTTGACACCGGTTCCACCCATTCGGACTTGTGCAACGTCAGATCCTCCTCGGTGATGAATCCGCCATGCGCCGCCATGTGCCGTGCGATTTCCCTGGCGATGGCGCCTTTGTAAAAAGCGTCGCGCCCTCCTTCGACGAGGGCCTGATAGGTGCGGGCCAGACGCGGGTTCTTGAATCGCTCACCAGCGCGCGGCATGCGTCCCAGCGGCATGTAGGTCTCGGCAAATCCGGGAAAGTCCCGGTAGGTTGCGGCTGCTGCGTTCATTTCCCCGGCGATGATGGGGCTCAAGGGCGCGCCCAGAATCGCGTAGTCAATGGCGGGTGCCAGCAGGCGCTTCATCGGCAGCCGACCGAATTTCGCGTGAAGCTCAAACCATCCGTCTACGCAGCCGGGAACTGAAACCGGCAGCGGCCCCAGCGGGGGAATGGCGCTCAGACCCTTCTGCTTAAAAAAGTCCAATTTCAACGAGCGCGGCGAGCGGCCGCTGGCGTTAAGCCCCCGCAACGTCTGCGATTTTGCGTCCCAAACGATGGCGAAAAGGTCGCCCCCCACGCCACAGCCGGTGGGCTCCAGTAGGCCCTGCACGGCATTGGCGGCGATGGCCGCATCCACGGCGTTGCCGCCGGCTTGCAAAATGGCAAGGGCCGTCTGGGTGGCCAGCGGCTGGCTGGTGGCGGCCATGCCGTTGGCGGCGATGACTTCGGAGCGGGTGGCGAAGGATCGATCTGCCGCTCCGGATTCCAAGAGGCCCAAGGTCATGCACCACGCCATGGCGAAAGTTTTCACGGGATGGATGAGCCTCGCGCAATGCGCGGGCGGTGGCAACGGCAAACGCGCCCGACTCAAATCGGGTATCCAAGCCATGAAAAATACTGAATATCCGGGCGCACGTGGGAGCCTAAAAATAGGCGATGAACCTGATGAATCCTCTCTGTGTCATTTTCATTGCAGGGCTTGTGATGACGCAGATGGCCGCTCCGGCGGCGGAGCCCCTGCACGTGCGCATCGACCGCGCGCTGGCGCAAAGCCAGTCCGGGCCGGTGGCGTTGCCGTCGGCCGACGAGGAGTTCATCAGGCGTCTGCACCTGGACTTCATCGGGCGCATCCCGAGCGCCGTGGAGGCGCGTGCGTTTCTGGGCGACAACGCCACCGACAAGCGCGCCAAGGTCATGGATCGGCTCCTCTTGTCGCCCGAGCATGCGCGGCACATGTCGCGCACCATCGACATCATGTGGATGGAGCGCCGCCCTGAGAAGCATGTTAAGACGGCCGATTGGCAGGCGTATCTCATGCGCTCGTTTTCAACCAACCAGCCCTACGACAAGTTGGTGGCCGAGCTCTTTCTGGCCGATGGCAATGCGACTACCTCACTGCTGCCACGCGAACCGGCGCGGTTCATTTTGGATCGCGACGGCGAGCCGCACTTGGTGACCCGCGATGTCGGCCGCGTCTTTTTCGGCGTGGATTTCCAATGCGCGCAATGCCACGACCACCCCAAGGTGGATGACTATCTGCAGCGCGACTACTACGGGCTGCAGGCGTTTATCGCCCGCACCACCGTCTTCCAGCCCGATCCCAAGTATCCTGCCATGCTGGCCGAGAAGGCCGCGGGCGAATCGCGTTTTAAGTCGGTGTTCACCAAGTATGAAGGCGAAACGCGCCCGCGCCTCTACGGCGCGTTCGAGTCCGCTGCGGTGGACGTCGCCCCGGGCACCGAGTGGGTGGTCGCACCCGATGACAAGCAGAAGAATCTGCGGCCCATACCCAAGGTCAGTCGCCGCGCCCAGCTGGCGGCCCAGGCCCCCGCCAACCTTGCGTTCCGTCGCAACATCGCCAACCGGCTTTGGTGGCACATGATGGGCCGCGGATTGGTGGAGCCTTTGGATGGCTTTAGCGCGGACAACGAACCCACCCATCCGGAGCTGCTCGATCTGCTGGCGAGTGAATTTGCCGCGATGAATTTTGATATGCGCGCCTTTCTGCGCGAGCTGGCGATGACCCAGCTTTATCAGCGCAGCTCGCGTCCTCCGCCGACGCTGACGCTGCCCACGCCAGAGTCCCTCGCCGCGTTGGAGGCCGAGGCGAAGGTGCTTGCCCCAAAGGCTGAACTCTCCGAGGCAGCATGGAAGAAGGCAGTGAGCGCCCTCAATCAAGCCGTGACCAATCGGATGCTGGCGGGAGCAGAGCTTGACAAGGCGGTGGCTGCGCAAGGAGAGGCGCGCAAGGCATTGGACGCTGCCGCCAAGGTTGCCGCAGACGCCACGACTCTGGTTGCCACCAAACAGGATCTGCACAAGGTCACTGCCGAAGCCGCTGCCAAGGCAAAACTGGCCACCGACAAACTTCCCGCCGACAAGGAACTGGCGGATGCAGGCGCAAAGTTTCTGGCGCGCTCTCTCACATTGGCGGCTGAGCTTGCCGCCGCGCAGAAGGATTCCGACGCCAAGACCACGGCTACCAAGGCGGCCACGGATCGATTTGCTCTGGCCGAGAAATTCGCCAATGACAATCGAACCCGGTGGAACGGGTTGGATCAGCTGGTTCTTGGTGGCGACCGCGCGGTTCAAGTGGCCGCCTCCGAACACCAGACCAATCAGTTCAACCTCGCCAAGACCAAGCGCCGCTTGGATGACTCCAAGGCACTCGCGGAGTTTGTGCCGCTGGATGCCGCGGCACGGGCCGCCACCGCCAGTTTTCAAGCGGCCGACAAGAACTACGCCCCCGCCCGGCAATCCCTCACGAGCCTGCAGGCGGCCATTGCCGCTGCGCGCGATGGCATGGTTGCGGCGCAAACAAATCGGGATTCCACGGGCGCTTTGCTCCTCGAATTGCAGAAACAGGTTGCCGCCAAGGCCGACGGCGCCAAGGCGGTGACCGACGCGGCAGTTCTGGCCGAGGCCGCGCGGCTCAAGCTGCCCAATGACGCCGAACTGGCCGCCGCCGCCGCCAAGTTCAAGATGCGCGGCGAACAGTTAAACGCTGAACTGGTGGCCCTTCAAAAACAGGTTCCCGACCGCGACAGCGCCGCCAAGGCCGCCGCCGAAAAACTGGCCGGAGCTCAGAAATTGCTGGCGGCGGAGGAAGCCAAATTGCCCGCGGCGCAAAAGGCCCTCGCCGACATCGAGCCTCAATGGAAGGCGCTTCAAGCGGCAGCGGCGGACTCCAAGGCGAAAGCCGACGCGGCATACGACCGGCTTTCACAGCGCTGGGCCACGAGCATGGCGACGGGGGTCTTCGCGCACCTCACGCCCGAACAGCTCTGCTGGAGCATTCTTCAGGGGGCCGGCACGGTGGACGCCCAACGCGTGGCCGCCGAGGCGGAGTTTAACCAGAAAAACCCGCTGCCGGCGGGCCAGCCCGAGGACGCCAACCGCACCGCCACACGGTTGCGCACCGTGGAACAACTCGTCAATGACCGGCTGAAGGGCAACGAGGCGGTCTTCGTCAGACTCTTCGGTGGGGAAGAAGGCCAGCCGCAGGTTGATTTTTATGCCACGGCCGAGCAGGCGCTGTTCTTCGCCAATGGCGGCACGGTATCGGCCATGCTGGCGCCCTCGGGGAACAACCTGGTGGCACGGCTGAACCTGATGGCGGACGCCAAGGCAGTCGCCGATGAATTATACCTCACGGTGCTGACACGTAGACCGGTGCCCGATGAGTTGGCTGATGTGGAGCGGCAGCTGGCCGCGCGGCCCAAGGAACAGCGGGTGGCGGCCCTGCAGGAGATGGCGTGGGGGCTGATGACCTCGGTTGAATTTCGGTTTAGACACTGAGCGGATTGTCCGAAGAGTCAATGACAGCGATGAACAGAACGGAGGCAATATGAAATGCACGTACGCATGCGGGTCGGCGGAACACACACTTGCCCGGCGAACCTTCTTGGGCGGGATGGCGGCTGGTGCCGGCGCCCTCATTGGCGGCTTGGACGCGCTGGCGGCGCCAGCGGCCGTGGCGCAAATGGCCAGAGAGCAGAAGCGCCTCATCATCGTCCGGATGCACGGCGGCCTGAGCCAGCTTGAAAGCTGGGATCCCAAGCCCAACACCGACACTGGTGGGCCCTTCCGCGCCATTCCCACCTCGGTGCCCGGCATCCACATCAGCGAGCTTTTGCCGCACACCGCCAAGCAAATGCACCACCTGGCGCTGGTGCGGGGTATCAACACCAGGAATGATGACCACGGCAAGGGCACGTACATGATGGCCACCGGCCGCCACCCCGTGCCGGGGCAGAGCTTCCCCGAGTTGGGTGCCGTGGTGGCGCGCGCAATGGATCACAGCGGGCAGTCGCTTCCCGGCCACATCAACATCGCCGCCGGCGGCAGCGGCGGGCGCAACAACGACGCGGCCTACTTGGGCCCCAAGTATGCGAGCATCAGCCTGGGGGGCGCGCAGCCTCCGGCGTACACCACGCGGCCGGCCGGCGTCACCGATCAGACGTCGCAAAGCCAGGAGGATTTCCGGCGCCGGGCCAACGACCGTTTTGCCGGGCACCGGCGCACGGCGGAGACCGACGCCTATGTGCAAAGCTACGAACAGGCGCAGGAGCTGGTGCGGCAGCGCGAGGTTTTTGACTTGTCGAAGGAACCGGCGAAAGATCACGAGCGCTACGGCTCGCATGATTTTGGCAAACACTGCCTCTTGGCGCGCCGGCTGGTGGAAAAGGGCGTCACCTGCGTCCAGGTGTCCCATTCCAACTACGACACGCACAACGAGAATTTCGAATTCCATTTCGAGCAGCTGGGCGAGTTTGACAAACCCTTCGCCACGCTGGTGGGCGACCTGGCCGACCGCGGCCTCTTGCAGCACACGCTGGTGGTGGTGCTCAGCGAATTTGGCCGCACCCCGCGCATCAACCAATACTACGGCCGCGACCATTGGGGTCATGCGTGGTCGGTCTGCATGGGGGGGGCCGGTTTGAAGCGCGGTGCCGTCGTGGGCAAGACCAACGACAACGGCACGGCCGTCACCGACCGGCAGGTGGACGCGGGGCACATGTTCCACACCTACCTGCGCGCGCTGGGCGTGAACTCCCGCCACCACTTTAGCATCGGTGGACAGCGGATCCCGATGGCCGATCCGGCATTCGAGGCGATCGACGAACTGATCGCCTGAGCGAGGCAGCCCATTCCTGCGATGCCCGCCGACCCCAAGCTGGCGCACGTGGCGCGCGAGTTCGTCCACGGGGCGCCGCTCATCACCTGCCGGTTTGATCCCAAGGGGCGCTACCTTTTTGCCACAGGCGAGGACCGCGCCGTCATCCGCTGGGATCTGGCCAGCGGCGCCAAGACCGAGTGGAAGCCGCACGATTCCTGGGTGCGTGCTCTGGCCATCAGCCCCGACGGTCAGTTCCTGATCACGGCCGGCTGCGACGACATGCTGATGTGGTGGCCGGTTGCGGCGGAGAAGCCGCAAGCCACGCGCAGTGTCAAGGCGCACAACGGCTGGATTCGCGCGGTGGCGGTGAGCCCCGACGGCCAGTTGCTGGCGACCGGCGGCAACGACCGCATCGTCAAGCTCTGGAAACTGGCGGATGGCTCGCCCGTGCGCGAGATGCCCGGGCATGAGAAGGACATTTACAGCCTGCAGTTTCATCCCAGCGGAAAGGACCTGCTCTCGGCCGACCTCAAGGGCACCGTCCACCAGTGGGAAGTGGCGACGGGCAAGAAGGTGCGCAGCTTCGACGCCAAGGACCTCTACAGCTACAACGGCGGGCAGGGCGTGGACTTTGGCGGCGTGCGCAGCATGGCCATCGGGCCGGGGAAGGGGCATCTGGCGTGCGGCGGGCTTTACCAGGCCTCGAATCCGCTGGGGGCAGTGCACGAGCCCATCGTGCTGCGGTTCGACTGGGAGACGCAGAAGGTGTTAAAGAAGCACGTCTCGGCCGACATCAAGAACGGCGTCGTCTGGCGCACGGTGTTTCTGCCCGAGGGCGTGCTCGTGGGCTGCTCGGGCGGGGGTGCCGGCGGCGTACTGCTCTTCTGGGGCGAGAACGACGAGAAGCCCGCGCATCAGTTCAAGCTGCCGGACACGGCCCGCGAAATGGATTTGCACCCCGATGGCCTGCAACTGGCCACGGTGCACTACAACAAGAAGCTCCTCATCACCCGGCTGACGGCGAAAGAGGCGAAGAAATAGCCCAAGCCTATTCCAGATTGAACTGGGCCGGCTTGAGATTCTGCTTGGGCCAGTAGTCGGCGGGCTTGAAGCCAAACATGCTGGGCTCAAACCGCCCCACCGGTTCCACGGCCGCCTTGGCCGGCACGTCCAGCCCCACGCACCAGTACGCTGCGTTGACCAGCAGCCGCCGCGTTCCCTCCCACTTCATGTCCACCGCCGCCCCGGTGGTGGTGGCGAAGCTGCGGCCCTTCTTCCCGCCGGGAACCTGGTACGACTTGGTCCAGGCCACGGGCATCATGGGATCGTTCTTCTTGCCCGCCACAGGCGGGTCGTCAAATTTCATCCCTGCCACGACCTGTCCCAGCAGCAGCGGCTTGCTGTCACCGGGCAGGGGCAGGCGCACGCCGTACACGTCCGAAAGCGCGAACACGTCGCCCTCGCCAATGCTCTTGAGCACCGGATGCTCCTTCGCCCCGGGCGCGAGGATGCCGCGCGCTGCTTCCCGGGCATGCGCGCCGTGGTGGTTGATCCATTGCTCGCCCAGCACCAGCCGTCCGAATCCATCGGCCCACTCTTTCTTCGGGCCCTTGTACCCGTTGCCGTAATGCGCCCACGGTTTGTTGCCGGCGATGTTGAAGGCGTGCGTGGCCGTGCGCAGGCCCATCACCGGCCTGCCGGACTTCAGATACTCGTCAACGTGCGCCATCTGCTCGTCGGGCAGGTCGCGGAATCGCGTGGCGATCACCATGAGGTCGGCCGTGCGCAGGGCCGCCAGACCGGGGATGTTGCGGTTATTGTTGGGGTTGATCAATCCCGTGGCATCGTCGATCGCGAAGAGCACGGTGCATTTGAATCCATGCCGCACCGAAAGAATCTTGCCCAGTTGAGGGAGCGCCTCCTCCGACCGGTATTCCTCATCGCCCGAAATCAGGACCACATGCTTGCCAGCACCCGGCCCACCCTTGCCTTCGTACACCACCCACGGGTCGGCGGCACGGGCGGCGAAACCAAGGCCTAGAAACAGGGTCGTGGAAATGAGGAGACGTTTCATGTTGCAAGACTTGTTGGCGCGGAGGTTGATGCGGGAATCTTAGTGGGAACCTCAGCCGATGCAAACCATGAATGAGGCTGCCGCGTGAAGACCCTAGTCCTGGTGCGCCATGCCAAGTCCAGCTGGGCCGACGGGGCGCAGGACGACCACGACCGGCCGCTGAACGAACGCGGTTTGCGCGATGCCCCGCGCATGGCGAAGCGACTGGCGGCACGCCCGCCTCACCCCGACGCCATCGTTTCCAGCACCGCGCGCCGCGCGCGCGACACGGCGGCCGCCTTCGCCGCCGCGCTGGGAGCGGGCCCTGCGGCCTTCCGTCTGGAAGCGGCGCTCTACCACGCCGCGCCGCAGGAGGCGCTGGCCCTCATCGCCGGTTTTCCCGATTCATGGGAGAGCGCGGTGTGCGTGGGCCACAATCCCGGCCTCACAGCGCTGGCTGCCGGGGTGTTTGGCGCGCCTGTTGAACACATGCCCACGGGCAGCGTGGTGCGCCTTTGGTTCGACACGCGATGCTGGAGCCAGGTGCCGCACTCGCGGCCGCTTCGCGGCGACTTTGATTGGCCCAAGAATGAGAGCACGGATCCGCGTCCGTGGCCGTGATGACGACGCGCGGATGCGAAAGAGGAAGCTAGGGCAGCTGCAGGGGGATGCGGCCGGGCCTGGGGAACGGATTGGCCCCCGCCTTCGTGGGATCGAGCATCACCTCGAGCCTCTGATGCACCATGTCCATGCCGCGATGCAGAAACTGGTCGGCCGTCTTGGCGCGCATCTCCTTGAGCAGCGACTGGCGGTTGCGCACCGCGTCGGCAGGCAGGCTCTCGCCCGCGGCCAGCGACATCATGGGCTGCCACATGCCGCCGTACTTGGTCAGGCCAAACTCCTTGCTTTCATTGGAACTCTTGATGCCCTCTTCCATCACCTCGCGGAAAATTTCGTCGGACTGCGCGTTCATTCCCACGTATTTGAGCGTGGCATCGCGCAGGATGATGCGGTCGCCCGGATTGGTGATGGCCGGGTTGCGATAGGCTTGGATGAGCAGCGGCATGGCCCGCTCGCCCAGGGTTTCATTGATGAAACGCAGCGCGGCGCCGTCGAGCCGGCCCTCCTTGCTGACCAGGATGCGCTTGGCGAATTCCAGCAGGGCCGGGTCCTTGTGTTTCTGGAGGAAGGCGAAAAGCAACCGGCGCGAGGTGTCGTCCAGCGGCTCCTTGGCCAGCTCGCGCGCGGCGTTGAGCAGCCGCTCCTTGTGCGCCCCGGGACGCAGCGCTTCGAGCATTTGTGCCAGATGAACCACCTCGATGCCGCGACCGGTGCGGTCTAGTTCGGCGAGCAGGATGGCCTCGGCGGCGTCTCCGCCGATGTCGCGCAGCGCCTCAAAGAGACCCAGCCGCAGCGACGGCGGCAGGACGGTCTTGAAATCGGGCAGGTGATATGCGCCGTAGTCGCGCAGGGAACTCAAGTCCACGTTCTCGCCGACGTTGAGAAACCGGCGCGCGTCCCCCTGCTGCTGCTGCCAGTCGCCCGCCTTCTGGTATTCAATGTCCTGATCCTCTTTTAGAAATGCCTCGATGTCGGGCAGCGCGACCGCGCCCATCTGGGTCAGGCTGGCGAAAAGGTGGATCACCTGCCGCTGCTCACGGATTCGGTCAGCACCGGAGGGGTCCACCTTCTTGAGTTTTTCCAGCACCGTCTTGGGCACCGGGCGATGGGTTTCGAGGGTGGTTTGAGCGGCGGCCAGTTGGGTGCGCAGGCGTTCGGCCTCCTGCTCCCTCTGCGTGGCCTCCGTCGTGGCGGCCGCCAGGCGCTTCAAGTCGGCGGCGTGCTGTTGATCCTTCGACTGGGACTGCTCTCGCGCGGCAGCCTCGTGCGAGGTCGTCAGCTGGCGCGCCACGGCGTCCTGGCGTTTCGATTGCACCGTCCAGACAAGGAGGCCGGTGGTGGCGGCGCCCAAGAGCGCGGCGATGATGAGGGTCAGGAATTGTTTCATGGCAGGGTCAGTTGGGGGGCGTGGCGGCCTTCCCCCGTTTTTCCTCAAGCTCGGCCATGCGCCGGTCCATGGCCGTCAATCCGAACTGCAGCAGCAGATCCGAGGATTCCTTTCGCACCTCGCCCAGCAGTTTGCGCCGGGCCTTGATCAGCTCCGCGGGTTGGTCCTCCAGATCGCGCGCCAGGCTGCCAATGGGCTGGAAGAGATTTTCGTAGCGCTTGAAGTCCATCAAATCCTTGCCCTTCATGTCGCGCACGCCTTCGCGCACCATCTCACGGAACATTTCATCGGCGTGCTCGTTGATGCCGATGTAGCGTAGCGCGGCATCACGGATGGCTGCCTTCTCCATCGGGTCGGTGACGCGCGGATCCTTGTAGGCCGCCAGCAGCGTGGGCATGGCACCTTCGCCCAGCACCTGCCGCAGATAGGCCAGCGCGTAGCCGTCGAGTTTGCCGGAGGCGCTGATGAGAATCCGCTTGGCCGTCTCCACGAAAACGAGGTCTTGGTACTTGATCAGAATGGCGTAGAGATAGCCGGCCGAGCGCTGGTCAAGCGCGCTGGCATCCTCGGCGGGTGGCGGGTTGGCGAGGATTTCGCGTGTCGCCTTGAGAATGTCGTCGCGGTGCCGCCCCGGGGAAAGTTCTTCTAGCAAGAGATCGAGGTACGCCACCTCCACACCGCGCGCCGTTTGGGCCAGTACTTCGCTCAGAATGGTATCCGCCTCAGGGCCGCCGATGTGGGCCACCACTTCCAAGAGGCCCAACCTCAGCGTGGGAGGGAACTGATTCTCAGGCTTGGGCAGGGGTTGAAAGTAGTTCCCGAAGGCGCCCGTGCGCATCTGGCGCCGGCGCATCTCCTCCTCATTGCGGGGCGGCGGTTCGGGGGCCGGTGGAGGGAGGTATTCGAGGTCGGCCGCCAGCGAGAGGAATTGCTGGATGGCCGGCAGGGCGGCCGGCCCCAGATCCACCAGCGATTCCAGCCCGTGCACCGCGCGGCGCTTGGTGCGGCGGTCGGCGGGGTCAAGTTTCTGAAGCTGTTCGAGAATCTGCGCGGGCGTCGGCCGTGGGGTGGGTTGCAGAGCGGCGTCGCTGGAGTTGGTGGCCGCAGCGTCCGGGCGTTGCGCGTCGGCCAGTTTGCGCGCCAGTTCGCTCGACCGCTCCTGTCCCGCGCGCCGTTGCTGCGCCAGTTGCTCGCCAAAGGCCGCCTCCTGTTGCCGCAGTGCGGCTCCCTGCCTTCGCGTGAGACTGTCACGCACCATCAAGCCGCAGGCCAGCGCACCCAGCACCGCCGCCATGAGGAGGTAGAGCAGGCGCTTCATGGGGCCGAGGGTGGCGGATTGCCTGGGGTAAGCCAGCGGTTTCGGCCGGCCTCAAGCTCGCTGCCATCGAGCACGCCGTCGCGGTTGGAATCCAGCCGGGCGAAGAGCGGCGTCAGCCAACCGGGTGCTTCGTCCCGCGCCAGTTTGCCGTCGCGATTCCGGTCATTGGCACGAAGCAGGCCGGCGACCAACTGTCCTCCGCCCCCGGCAGCGGCACGCGTCGCGCTGCTCTTTAACACCTGCCGTGCATGATCCTGCTGCGACTTCTCTAATGTGGCCTGGTCATCGCGGTCCTTGACCTTCACCATGAGGGTGATAGCGCCCATCTCATCCTCCGATTGCGGCCCCCAACGCACCCGGCGCGGAGGGTGGCTGGGATTGCGCGGGTTGGCAGCCGAGTTATCCCAAGTGAGCTTCACCGAGAGGCGCGTGCCTTGGGGCAGCGAAACAAATTTCTGGAAGTCGTACTGCTCCTGCCATGAGAAGTCCCAGTGGTCGATGCCGACAAGTTTCCTGACCGTGCCATCGGGCAGCGTGGCGGTCATTTCCAGCGTGCGACCGATGTAGTGCATGTGACCGCTGATGCCAAAAGCCTCCACGGCGACGGGCATCTCAAACGTGTCGGTGACGGTGTATTTGTCGGCGCCGGCGGGGATGTCCACGGCGGAGAGAGCGCCAAACGCCGGAGGCAGCTGCAGGGCGGTGAACACCGACCGGGGAGCTTCCTTGGCGAAGTAGATGCCGACGGTCGACTGTTCGGACTCCGCTTTGCCCGTCGGGTGGAAATGGGTGGAGAGCACCAGGTCCGATCCGCGCGGCACGCGATACGCCATGCCCTCGGGAAGCGTTCGCGGTGTCGCGCCGACCGCCCAGCCCCCAAGGGGGCCGACGCCGTTCTGATTGCGCAGCATGCCGCGAAATCCAATCTGCCCTGCGACCCCATCCATGCCCTTGGCCATGCCCGTGCTGTCATAATAAAAAAGCGAGTGATGCACCACGCGGGGCGCGCTGGGGCGAAATTCGATGGCCTTCACCCAGCGATCCTCCGCCAGATTTAGTGGCAGGGTGAAGAGCCGATACTGGTCGCGGCCCTCGGCGGGGATCGCGTGCGGCTTTCTCATCTTGACGACGAGATCGGGCTGGCCCAGCTGCCAACCCGCGGTGAACCGGGGCAGGGGCGGCAGTTTGGTCGCGTCGCCTTCGGCCATGCCCTCGCGAACCCACTTTGCCAGTAGTTCAATCTGCGCTGGATTCAGGCGCCGGTCATTCTCAAAGGCAAAGTCGCCGGAGGTGGCGTGCCAAGGGGGCATCTGGCGCGAGGCCGTGACCTTGGCGATCTGCTCGCCGCGCTTGGCGATGTCGCGATAGTTTTCCAAGGTGAAGGGGGCGGCCTCGCCCGCGCGGTGGCAGCCGCTGCAACTCTTGAAAATGATGGGCGCGATGTGCTCGCTAAAGGTCACGGGGGCGGCACCCAAAACGGGGACTGCTGCGCCAAATGCGGCAAGAACTAAGCAAAGGCTTCGGAGTAGGCGATTCATCTTGGGCTATGGATTGGGCAACGGCACGATGGGACATCCGACGGCCGCGGGCCAGGGGCGGTCGTGCGCCCGATTGGCAAGCACGGCCTGCAATGCTTGCCTCAGGTCGTGGCGGGTGACGGTCGTGCGCGGTTTGTCGAGCGCTTCGTAGAGGTTGTTAATCCGGCCGCGATACACAACGTGTCCCGCAGCGGTGACCACCACAGCTTCGGGAGCGGTGGCGGCACCGGTGGCGTGAACCAGCGTGTGCGTCCGGTCGTGAAAGGCGCGCAGCGCGCCCAAGCCAAATTCCGCGCCGTGCAGGCGCAGGTCTTCCGGCAGTGCGTCGGGGTCGGGGTACACCACAATGCAGCGGACACCCTTGGGCGCGAAATCCCGGGCGATGCGTCCCATCTCAGGCGCGAGCCGGTTGGACACCGGGCAGTCGTGCGCGAGAAAAAACAACACGGTTGCGTTGGAGTCCTTTCCTCCGAAGGGGCGAACCACCTTTCCCGATAGGTCCGTGGCCTCGATGCGCAGGTCAACGTCGCGGGGTGTGGGCTCGGCGGCGGGAGATGCCCCACGGATCGACAGGCAGAGCATCAATACAAGGCGCAACATTTTCGGGACGGCCACCATGATACCATACGGGCGAATGCTTCGCCAAGTTACACCAGCCGCACGCGGACTTTTCCACCGTAGGGAAGCGGCCCTAGCGCGGTTTGCGTCCGATGAGCGTTTCGGCAATCTGCACAGCATTAAGCGCAGCACCTTTGAGCAGCTGGTCGCCCGCCACCCAGAAGCAAAGGCCATTCTTCATCGCGCAATCCAGTCGCAACCGGCCCACGGCGCAGTGGTCGCGCCCCGCCACGGCAAGCGGCATGGGGTACTCATTGCGGGAGGGGTCGTCCACCACGTCCAGCCCGGGTGCCGCTTGGAGCGCGCGTCGTGCCGCCGCCACGGAAACCGGCTTGCGAAACTGGGCGCTGACCGCCACCGAATGGGCGCGGTACACCGGCACGCGAACGCAGGTGATGCTGGCACGAAGGCCGGGGTGATGCATGATCTTGCGCCCCTCGTTTTGCAGCTTCATCTCCTCGCGCGTATAGCCGTCGGGCAGGAAACTGTCGACGTGCGGCAGCACGTTGAAGGCGATCTGGTGCGGGTACACCTCGCGCGTGACGGGCTTGCGTGCGGCGACTTGCCCCACCTGCCGATCGAGTTCGGCGATGGCCTGGGCACCGGTGCCGGAGACGGCCTGATAGCTGGAGGCAAACACGTGCGTGACACCGAAGGCGCGGTGCAGCGGATAGAGCGCCATGAGCGTGATGGCCGTGGTGCAGTTGGGGTTCGCGATGATGCCGCGGTGGCGGTGCGCGTCGGCGGCGTTGATTTCCGGCACCACCAGCGGCACCTCGGGGTCCAAGCGAAAGGCGCTGGAGTTGTCCACCACCACGCAGCCGGCCTTCACTGCCATTGGGGCAAACTCGCGCGAGATGTCGCCGCCGGCGCTGAAGAGTGCAAAGTCCACTCCCACGAAGGAGGCGGGGGTAAGCTCGCGCACCGTGACGCTGCGTCCGCCGAAGCGCACGCGTTTTCCCGCCGACCGACGGGAAGCCAGCGGCAAGAGCGTTCCCACCGGAAAGCGCCGCTCCTCGAGCACGCGCACCATCTCACTGCCGACCGCGCCAGTGACGCCCACGACCGCCACGGTGTACTTGGTTTTTTTCATCAAAGGGCCGCGGATGATAGCGGATGTTTTTGGGGTGTCAAATACATGAAATGACTGGCGAGAGGCCCGCCGCCGTGGTCTTCTCTCCGGCATGGAGGTGAACGCGTGCATTCGTGCCGCGCGACGGGAGGACGTGCCGGGCATCCTCGCGGTGTACAACCAAGCGGCGTTGCACACGCTGGGAACCTACGATGAAGAGCCGCAGTCGCTCTCGCAGCGGCTGGAATGGTTCGACCACGCCCAGTCCAAGCACCACCCCATCCTCGTGGCGGTGGGCGGCGCAAGCGGTGAGGAGGTGCTGGGTTGGGGGGCGCTCGGCCCATTTTTGGAACGGGCGGGTTTTCGCCACACGGCGGTGGAGGCGGTGTACGTGGGAGGTGCGAGCCGCCGGCGCGGGATTGGGAGGCGATTACTCAGTGCGTTGATGGATGAAGCCCGACGTGCGGCCATCCACACGGTGCTGGCGGCGGTGGATGAGTCCAACGTGGCCAGCTTGCAGCTCCACCTCAACGCGGGATTTGTCCTTGCGGGAACCTTTCGCGAGGTGGCCCACAAGGCGGGGTGCTGGCACACCGTGCTCTATCTGCAGCGGATGCTCTGACAAAAAAATGCCGCGGCAGTGAAGCCGCAGCAGGAGTGTGTGTTCAGTGCAGTCTGGCTATTTTCTCCTAATTGCCGCCCTTGGTGGCGGGAGGCTGTCCTCCGCCGCCGGGCGGACGGCTACCGCCGCCACCTCCGCCAAAGCCGCCACCTCCACCAAAGCCGCCAAAGCCGCCAAAGCCGCCCTGCCGTTCGCGGACAGTAAAGAAGGGGCTCAGGGTCTTCGCCTTCTGGGGGTCGGACATGGCGTCAAGGCGCGCGCCCACCTTGTCCATCATGGCCAGAACTTCCGCGTCGGACACCTGGCCGCGCAAGGTCGCCAGAAGCTGCTTGCGGCCGCTCAGAGACTCGGCGCTCAAATCGCGTCCGCCACCCAGCCGCTGCAAATAATCCGCGGCAATATTGCGCGGGTCGGTGCGCCGCCGTTCGCCCTCGATGGGAGGGGTGGCCAATTCCAGACTAATCTCGCGGAACCGGTCAGCCACCATCGCGTCGGCGACGGGGTGTTCGCCCATGAACCCTTGGGCAAATTGCCGGATGTCACGCCGGGCGTCATCAGACAATTTGCCGGTGGCGAGCAGCTGCTGCATGCCGGGCAGGGCTTCCTTCCCCAGGATGCGGGTGAGGTAATCCATCGGCCCGCGTTGGATGCGGCCATCCTTGTCCACCAGCGCGGCCTGTGCCGCATCGAGAAAGGTCTTGTCCTGATACTTGACGAGAAGGCCATAAAGCAGCGCTTCACTCCCGCGGTTGCCTTCGGTGGCTTCCGGGGGATCCTTCAACACCGCATGCACCGCACTCAAGACCTGCGCCTTGAAACGGTCGCCCCCCATCTTTTCCAGCAGACGATCCAGCTCGACGATCTCCGCCGCGCTGGCCGTGACTTCCAATTGGCCCACCAGGATGCCCTCGGCCTTGGGGCCGCCGATGCGGCTCACCACGTCAAAGAGGGCTGTGCGCAGCGTGGATTCCTCTGTCCTGCCACCGCGACCAAATACGCCTCCGCCGAAGCCACCACCTCCGCCACCGAGTGCACCGCCGCCCGGATCGGGCTGGCCCAAAAGCACACTGGCGGTCATCAAAAACCCTGCAGCCATCTGGCAAATTCTTTTCATGGTCAATTTCTCCTTCGTCGTTTTTGTTGGGCTAGTTGCCACCCCCACGCGGGGTGCGCCCCCCGCTTGGCCTGCGGTCGCCACCGGGG